>NZ_JAIXMZ010000109.1:0-5126 GCF_020328025.1 Candidatus Endomicrobiellum pyrsonymphae
GAAAAAAGTTGAGCTGTGCAACGAACTAGGTGAAGATTGTAAAGATTTTGAATTTGGCAAGACCAAGGTACTGTGCAATGAACCAAGCGATAAATCAAAAGGCGCATGTCTTCCTTCTCTCCTCTTAGTTTCATAGGAAGACATGCGCCTTTTGATTTATCGCTTGGTTCATTGCACAGTACCTTGGTCTTGCCAAATTCAAAATCTTTACAATCTTCACCTAGTTCGTTGCACAGCTCAACTTTTTTCAACTCACACTTAGTGTTATCTTCTTTTGTACACGTTGCATTGCCGTTCTCTGCTGTTATACATTCCATTTCATCTATAGATTTAATAGGCATTTCTGCCTCCACAATAACCTTATCCTTATTTGAACATAGTTCATAAGCCAACTCTACTTTATTTCTAGCGAGCTCGCCAGCTTTGCTACTAGCTTTGTTAGATTTATCGGGCGAGCATGCCGAAATGAACAGAGAAAGGCAAACAAGTAACGCCACGTATTTCTTAAATATCATTTTCTTGTTCCTCATGGTTCATATAAACGACCCTCGCCACACAGATTGTTGCCACGGAGAAAATGAGTATTAGCACCATTTAAGTTTTGATATACCTATCCAAACATCCAGCCCTAGAGTTGCCAGTCCTCCTAGTGTCATGACAGTATAGTCCAGTACCAATTAGCGCTGTACTTCCCCCCCCTACTCCAATGGCGCTATAAGCGAAATATTTGTACCACTTGGACCTTGTCTCTAAAATCTCCCGGCCACCGGGGGATTTAGAGGCTGGTTCATCACCCGCTCGAGCAGGCGTGTCGGATTCAGCAGTTTTTGTTTGTGTTGGGATTCTTGTAAACTCGTTCTTTTTGGACGAACCCGCATTAATAAATATACAAAAACAAACAAATAAACAGATTATTTTTTTTTAAGCGCCACAATCGTTGCTTTTTAGACCATTGAATGTGCGTTAGCATATTCGGTCATGCCTTCTGCATCTGACGGTCTCACGATAGCGCTTTTAAGTTAGGCTTTGGCTTGGAGTTAAGCCGACTTGAAATTCTTGTTTTCACGAGTAATGTCATCATACTACTTTCTCTCTTGTTTCTATCTATAGGTTTTGATAAATTTAGATTCAGATATTATAGATTCCAAACAAAAACATCGTACCAGCTAATTAAAGCTACTACAGCGTCTAGTTGGTTGGGATCCCCTCACTGCATGTGTAACTGCAACTGTGTCCGTGCATTACTCCGCCACACTCAATACTTCCCTAGTAGCGCTACTACTCTTCTTCTGACACGACATCGTATCAAATCAAATGTGAGATTGTATCATCTCATCAAATACAACTGTTGTGATTATATCAAATCAAATGTGATTGTATTATCTCATCAAATACAACTGTTGTGATTATATCAAAGTTTTTAACAAATCAAGCTACAACTACGTGTAATTGTATCAAATTTTTTAACAATTTAATCTAAAATCATCAAAAAGCATAATCAAAAATCAATCAAAAAACCCCCAAAAACGGCTAAAGGGACCCTATAGTAAAGAGCCAATGTCTCCAGGGACAAAGTCCCGGGAGATAAAGTCCCAAGAGTCTAAGACTCAATGGGCAAAGACTTAAAAGAGCCAGTGGCGCAGAGAGACAACAAAGACCTCTATCTCTCAGTGTTTTCTTCGTAGATTAAGACTTGTCCGAAAATCCAATTTTTTGCCACCATACGAATATATTACTGTTGGTTACATTTTTAACATCGCTATCGCGAACCGCTAATCCCTCAAGAACAGTGGAATCTGGACATAACTTCTTAATATTGTTAATACTTTCACAGAAATAACTTCCTCCGTAGGTACAAAACGGCACTATAGTTTTTCCTGCAATATCATGTTTTTCTAGAAAAGTAAATACTGCCATAGGCATCGTCCGCCACCAATTTTGATAACCGAGAAAAATCATGTCATAAGAGTCTATCTATTATTCACATCATTTACAAGTTTTGGTCTGGCGTTGGCTTTCTTCTCTTTGGAAGCCTGCCCTATGCCCGCATTGTAATTTGTAGGATATTGCTTGATTGTTTTTATCTCGAAAATATCCTAGCTAAATGTTTTTGTGTATTTGTTCCGACACCAATTTTGGTATTGCCGGAGTAAGAAAAATAGACTGTTAAAACTTTAGTAGCTTGAGCTGCAAGAGGGATTAAGTTTGTTGCCATTAAAGCAAAAGCAAATGATAATAATTTTTTCATTTTAACTCTCCAAACCTATTTTGATTTATGTTATCTTGTCTTGTTCAGCAAAACCTCGCTCCATGTTATAGCATAATATTTTGCGCTCTTTTAAATTACCGCTCAGCGGCAAGAATTTTTGGTATTTTATCTGACAAAGTACATAAGGTTTTCATTGACAAAACAGGTTGAAAATTGATATAAGTCTCGGTTATGAAGAAAGAAATGTCGGCGGTTTATCCCGGAAGCTTTGATCCTCCTACGAACGGGCATTTGGATATTATCGCTAGATCTTCGTATTTGTTTCCTGAAATAATAGTTGCAGTGACGGACAATGTAAACAAAAAACATATATTTTCTTTGCAAGAAAGAATTAATCTGCTACAAAAATCTATAAAACATTTAAACAATGTTAGTGTCTTATCGTTTTCGGGGCTTTTAGCCAGTTATCTTAATGAAATTCAGTCTTTTATTCTGATTAGAGGATTGAGGGCTATTTCTGATTTTGAATATGAGTTTCAAATGGCATTGATGAACAGAAAATTAAACAGAAAAATTGAAACGGTGTTTTTGATACCGGATCAAGCTTATACGTTTCTTTCTTCTAGTATGGTTAAAGAGATCGCCATGCTTGGTGGTGATACTGCTGATTTTGTGCCAGAATGTGTTGAAAAAGACTTAAAAGAGCGAGTTTTAAGTTTATCAAAGGATAAATATGACAAATAAAAATATATTTGTCTTAATGGAGATATTGGCGGCAGTTACAATAGTTGGAGTGATTGCTTATTTTGCCATTCCAAAATATTCAAATATTTTACGTGCGTCCGGCGAAGCTGCAACAAAAAGAGGACTTGCCTCTTTAAGAAGCGCCATAGCTTTGTACTATGGTGATAACGGCGCTAAATATCCCGGCGTGGATATATCAAAAGAACTTGTTGAAAAAGGATATATAAAACAAATCCCGTATGTTTACATATCTCATCACAAAAATTCAAACGTAATACTAACACATGATCTCGAAATCAATACAGATACTGGCGGATGGGCATATAAAGTCGATGATATGCCCAATTCTCCCGATAGAGTGAAAGGGCAAATCTGGATCAACTGTTCTCATGGCGATTGGAGTAAGTTGTAACGATGGCATTTTCTGTTTTGGGAATAATTTTAGTTTTTTATATAGGGGTTAAGGTTGGCAATAGCATATATAAAACGTCTTTGATTAGATTTTTTACAGCCTGTTCTTTTTCATTTCTTTTTTACAAATTTTCTTTTTCTATAACATTCTTCTTGTTTGCTTTTCTGACATATTCTTTAGTTTCTGTCTCTGCAGTGGATTATTTTCATAGAATAATACCTGCGATATTTCCAATTTTGTTAATAGTTATAGGTGTTGTATGTAGTTTTTTAAATGTATCTTTAGGCGAGACTTCATTGTCAAGATTTTTAAACTCTATGCTAGGAATTATTTCAGGCAGTGGTGTTTTATTTATTGTAGGTTTTTTTGGACAGCTGCTATGTAAGAGAGAAGTTATTGGCGATGGGGATGTTAAACTTATGGCAGGAGTTGGCGCTTTTATAGGCTGGGAAAAAGCATTGTTTTCTGTTTTTATTGCTGCTGTTTTGGGAAGTATCGTTGGATTAGCGCTCATAATTTGTAGGAAAATGACAAGAAGAGACTATATGCCGTTTGGACCGTTTCTGTCTGCGACATCCATCATAAGTATATTCCTTCCTCAACCATCATCGTGCTTGGATATATTTTTTGTATGGGAAGCACAAGTTTTTAGTAGAATTTTAGGAGCATAAAATGCCTCTGTCTTCTACCACAGGGAAATTTAATTTTCTTGTTTTTCGCTCTCACTTGGCGTATATCTTGCAATATTTTTTGTGTTAAGTATGTAGAAGCACTAGCTATACCGAAGCGCGTGCCTCAAATAAAAAGTGGAGCAGAACTAGACATAAATTTCGTAAGACGTCCATTGTTACCGCTTATCAGCAGATGAGCCTAGCCCTTATTATCCTACGCAATCTTTCTGTGCGCCTTCAGTTCTTCCTATATATCCCTTCCAGCTTACTCTGAGCCTCAACATCTCCTTGGCCCGCTGCTTTCCGATACCACTTTACTGCTTCAGTATAATTTTGTTGAACTCCTTTGCCTTCCTCATACATCACTCCTAGATTATACTGAGCCCGTGCCAATCCTTGGTACGCTGCTTTCCGATACCACTTTACTGCTTTAGTATACTTTTGTTGAACTCCTTCTCCTTTCTTATACATCTCTCCCAGATTATACTGAGCCCGTGCATCTCCTTGGTACGCTGCTTTCCGATACCATTTTACTGCTTCAGTATAATTTTGTTGAACTCCTTCTCCTTTCTTATACATCTCTCCCAGATTATACTGAGTCGTTGCATCTCCTTGGTCCGCTGCTTCCCGATACCATTTTACTGCCTCAGTATAATTTTGTTGAACCCCTTCCTCTTCCTCACACATCACTCTCAACTTATACTGAGCTATTGCCAATCCTTGGTCCGCTGCTTCCAGATACCATTTTAATGCTTTAGTATAACTTTGTTGAACCCCTTCCCCTTTAGCATACATCACTCCCAGATTATTCTGAGCCATTGCATCTCCTTGGTCCACTGATTTTTGATACCACTTTAATGCTTCAGCATAATTTTGTTGAACTCCTTTTCCACCGTAATACATCTGTCCTAAATTACACTGAGATCCTGCATGTCCTTGGTCCGCTGCTTTTTGATACCACTTTAATACTTCAACAAAATTATGCTGAAGTATTAAAGTGGTATCAAAAAGCAGCGGACCAAGGACATGCAGGATCTCAGTGTAATTTAGGACAGATGTATTACGGTGGAAAAGGAGTTCAACAAAATTA
>NZ_JAIXMZ010000078.1:0-5104 GCF_020328025.1 Candidatus Endomicrobiellum pyrsonymphae
CCGCATCTCTCAGTAGAAAACTTTCGTATCATCTCTTCTATTGTAAAAATCTGCTGACTATCCTCTGTTGACCAACCAAGCAATGCAAGATAATTTATTAACGCTTCCTGCAAATATCCTTCTTTTCTATACTCCAAAACCGACGTATGACCATGTCTCTTTGAAAGTCTTGCGCCATCGGGACCTAAAATCATAGCCATATGCGCAAATTCAGGCATTTTCCACCTAAAAGCATTATAAATTTGCATCTGTCGAGGCGTGTTTGAAATATGATCGTCGCCTCTTAAAACATGTGTAATCTCCATAAGATAATCATCGATAACGCATGCAAAATTATATGTTGGCACGCCGTTTGCTTTCATAATAACAAAATCGTCGAGTAAAGAATTGTCAAATTCAACCTTTCCTCTTATGATATCATTTAAAACTGTAATCCCAACAGTAGGCATTCTAAATCTTATAACAGCTTTCATCCCGTCAGCTTCTTTTTGTTTTCGCTGGTTAGGTGTAAGATTTCTGCAACTCCCGTCGTACTTTGGAGGGAGTTTATTAGTCTGCGCTTTTTTTCTCATCGCATCAACTTCTTCAGTTGTACAATAGCACGGATAAGCAAGATCTTTCGCTATAAGTTCGTCAGCATATTTCTGATATATACCTTGCTCTTTACGTTTCATTTGATAATAAGGAGCATATTTTAGAAGCTCGTTGCCGGGTCCTTCATCCCAACCAAGTCTAAGCCATTTCATAGCATCTAAAATAACTTTTACTGATTCTTCATTAGAACGAGCTTCGTCGGTATCTTCAATTCTCAAAACAAATTTACCACCTTTGCTTCTGGCAAAAAGCCAGTTAAACAAAGCCGTACGAACACCTCCAATGTGCAAATCACCAGTTGGTGACGGCGCAAATCTTACCCGTATGTTACTCACTTATTTTTCCTTTTGCCAAAATTTTGTCACATAAATTATCACTCTGATGTTCCAATACTTTTCTTTCAAGTGACGAAGGAACATAATCCTTAAATATTGGAAATTTTGATTGCATTGTATGGGAAATGGTGGCATAAATCGTATGCGTTGGTCCGTTCAAAATATGAGTACCATGAGTCATCGTCGGGATTACCACATTTATTACCATTATGAGCCAAACGCAAACGCCTAATACCGCGCCACCAATTCTATCTAGAACATTTAGATAGAAAAAGCTAATCATTCTTAAAATAAATCTACCAAGCATAACAATAAACAATGCAGCTATTACAAATATGACATAAAAATTTAAACCTTCTTGATACGGATACTTACTTGCTACAAAAACTGCCACAAATCCAGCAAGAACAGCAAAAAAAGTCCTCGTAAGACCGGCAGACCAGCCAAGCCAAGCTATTAAAATTACGCTGATTACTAAAAAAATATCTATTACCAAATATATCCTCGATTATCTTATTTAGAAAGTTTTTACTACATTCTCATCTGTAACAACCCACAACTTATGAAACGTTCCTCCATTATCTTTCACAATCGACGCGGGATCTCTTCCCGCTATTTTTTTACACATATCAACAACAACATGTTTGTCGTCATCAAACAAACCAAAAATCGGACTTATGTTAAAAGGCGAGAACTTTTGAAGTCTTGTCCTTTCATCAGGACTTATAACGTCATAGGGAGGAGATATAAAATCTATAATTACTTCTCTTGAGTAGCTTACTTGCACGAAATGACTTTATCTCAACCATAACGCTCCCCTCTAAAATCAGGACTTCCACCACTGATTCTACAAAAACACTACAATATTGTCAAAAGATTTAAAATCTTGTAGAATAGCCCGCGTTATGAAAAAATTTTCAAAAAAAACTGTTGTATATTTCGCTGTGTTTGCCGTTTGTCTTATCGTCGTTATACTCATCATTAGAAACAGAATTGCAGATTTCGAATATCCAAATCCTGAGATTGAAAGTATAGAAGACGCAGTCTCCGATGTTGAGAAAGTGATTATTCAACAAGGCGACATCTTAACATTGACGCTAAATAATACAAAACTTTCCGAAAAAGATACATGTGAAATTATCAGAGAACTAAAAAAAGTAATGAATATAGGTCGCTGCATGCCCGGAGAATTTTATGAAATACTTTATAATAAAAAAACCGGAAATTGGACAGAATTCTCATATTATCCTAAAGGCATCTCATACTATTCAATAACCAGGTCATCAGATAACGTAATAACAACAGAAAAGAAACAACTTGAAACAACTACAACTGAGCGCAAAGAGCAAGGAACTATCACATCGTCTTTGTGGTCGGCAATGACTTCTCAAGACATATCGCAAGATATAATTCTTTCTTTTGCAGACATATTTGCATGGCAAATAGATTTTCTTACGGATACTAAACAGGGTGATATTTTTAAACTTATGTATGAAGTAGAGTACATGGCAAAGAAAAACAAAAAATTAACTTCTAGGATCATCGTTGCTCAATATCAAACCCCATCTAGAACATACAACGCCTTCTATTTTAAAACAAAAGAAGGCGAAGATGGGTATTTTGACGAAAATGGCAAATCCGTAAAAAGCACATTTTTAAAAGCGCCACTGCAGTTTAGAAGAATAAGCTCGATTTTCACAATTAGCAGGGTTCACCCTATATTAAAATATGCAAGACCTCATCTTGGAATAGACTATGCCGCTCCAGAAGGAACTCCTGTTTCATCGGTTGGAAACGGTACAATCGTTAAAGCGCAGTATAGCGGAGGATTCGGCAAATTGGTAATTATAAAGCATTCAAACGGCTGTGAAACATATTACGGGCATTTGTCAAAATATGGAAAAGGAATCAAAAAAGGCGCTAAAGTAAAACAAGGGCAAGTTATAGGATATGTAGGTATGACAGGTCTTGCTACAGGACCTCATTTAGACTTTAGAATAAAACTCAACGGTAAATTCTTCGACTTTCAAAAAATGAAGCGATCGCCGTCAACAACTCTGACCGGCGAGGACAAAAAAGCTTTCATGGAAAAAATTCAAACAATTGAATTAATTTAGAGAAGCATATACTCGGCTAACCCATAATTTTCTAATAAGAACCCTTTGCCTCTCTTATTGGCTCTTTTACTTTCCTATATATATTTCTGCAACTCTTTATCACTCTATCGCTTATTTCAATTGCAATAATACTCGTCCTCCTTACTATATATAAGCAGTCCGTATGATTGCTTTGTTGAATTTTGTATATAATTCAGAACAGAAACAGAAACGCAGAAAGAAGCCTATGACGGCGTTGTTGAGTACTTGCCCATACAATTTAATCCAAAAAAGCGGTTAAAATTTGATAAAAAAACATAGGACTAAGTCCTCCAAAAAAAAAGGGTCAAAAAAAGGGTCAAAAAAGGCATGTTTTAGCCTAAAAATAACAGGTATAACAGCAAAATGGTTGGTTTTTCAATGCGGTTTAATGCAAAAATGGCAATTTTCGTGGCAAAATAACAGGTAAATAACAGGGAATTTAAACCTGCAATTTTAGATGAAAATTTAGCAGTAAATTTAGTGGAGATTTTTAGTGTTTATAAGAAACCAAATTAGCAAAGGGGAAAGGGACATTTTTAGAACGGTTTCACAGCGAAGAAGTTTTAACGAATGGAACGACTTTAAAGCTATAGAGTTTCAAAGGTACAACGAAACAGAACGGCTGATTTTGTATTTTAGGTTACATTTGGGGATATTAAACAGAAAAGAAATATCAATGAGAACAGGCATACCTAAGTATAAAATAAGGAGATTTGTAAAAGCGATTAGGACTTATGGATATGAGGAGCTAATCCCCTACTGCTTGGTCTTTATAATTGTTCTCGTTATAATCGTAATGGCGCTTGAGATCATTCTTCAGCACCACCGACGACATCAATGTATTTGCCGTCGCCTCCTCCAACTCCCATGTCGCTGCCATCTTCTTATCCACCAACTTATTATTCTTCACCCTCTCCTTAGACTCACTATCCTCTCCAAGTTCCGCCGCAGTGCCGTGTCTGCTTACTACAAGGATTTTGGGCTCATCCGGCTCACTATTCGCTACACAAACGTCCGCCGCCTCCTTCGCTGACCCCTCAAACTCCACCGCCCTGTCCATCATACTCCGCGCCTTCCCCGCATCCATCCTCTTATTTTCCCCAAACACTTCCTTCACACGCTTTGCCATTTCCTCCGTCTTCGTTACAGGCTTACGCAACTTCTCAACCCACGGCTCTCCTTTCTTATTCTCATTCAGGATCTTCCTCGCTTCCTCCGCATTCCTCCTCGCCTCCTTCAGATCATTCATTATCTTTTTTCTCGTTGGTGGTTGTCGTGGTCGTGAATCTCTCTCTCTCTCTTCAAACCCGGCGGTTTTCGCAAGTCGAGGTACGTAATACATATTCGGCGGGGTTGGGGCAATAGACACAAGCTTGCCGTCCTCGTCCTCATCTTCTATATTGCCTCTAAATAATATGATGTCGTCTTTCGACTCTCTGACCTTGATTCCATTAAACACAAAATCGCCTGCTGATGACGATGTTAATGCTGCTACTGATGTTGATGATGAGCTAAATGATAACGATGATGACGATTCGTGAAGTGGGATAATAGCATCAGGCTCATCATAATACTGAGTTATTTCCGTGTTGCTTCCGACGCTTCTGAATTGCTTCCGAGTGTACCACTTATACCATACAACAAACAACGCAGCAACTGTTCCCACGCCTACTAGCGTTGCTACCATTGGCGTTGTGCTAACTCCGCCAATTTTAATTTCATCGTTCCTAACATGATGCCATTTATCTCTCACCCAACTGCATGATTTATGTCTATCGCAGAACGAAGGGGTGGTAAGTGTTTCATTATTGTTCCTCCTACTAGTGAGCGAGCTAACATCGCTACTAACTTTGCCACCAGCTTTGCTAGAGTTATCTGGGGAGCATGCTGAAACGAGCAGAGAAAGGCAAACAAACAAGCTTACACATCTTTTTAATTGTAATGTCATTGTATTATGTCTCCTTTTTAAGAGTAATGTCATCATACTATCGGCGTCCTTGCGAGGAATTGTTCCTTAAAAAACAAGTATAATAAAGT
>NZ_JAIXMZ010000079.1:0-5005 GCF_020328025.1 Candidatus Endomicrobiellum pyrsonymphae
TAAAGTAGTTGCGATAAAGTAGTTGCGAATAATGAACGGTTGCCGTATATTAAACCGTTTATGCCATATTCTTTGTATTTGTTTTGCCAATTTAACAAAGTTCGTCGTTTTACGCTATTTGCTTCTTGCGTCAACTTATAGCTGTGATTGCGCTTGCATGGCATGCAAGCGCTCTCCCAGCTGAGCTATAGCCCCATCGTTTATCCTGTCAGTCTATCAAAATCTTGCCAGGGGCGAACCTCTGTTCCCGCGCATTCACCATCTCGCGCCAGTTGTCAGACTTGCGCTCCTTACTCGTGTCGCACAGCAACACTCTTGCATTGCATGCCATGCAAGCGTTCTCCCAGCTGAGCTATAGTCACATCCTTCCGATAGATTATAACGAAAGATATTAGTGTTGTCAATTGCGTGTAGAAGAATATCCACGACATATTGCGCATTTTAGGAAATTTAAAGTAGTTGCGAATAATGAACGGTTGCCGTATATTAAACCGTTTATGCCATATTCTTTGTATTTGTTTTGCCAATTTAACAAAGTTCGTCGTTTTACGCTATTTGCTTCTTGCGTCAACTTATAGCTGTGATTGCGACTTCCATTCAAAATATTGTACAATCAGACCGGTTTTGTGTTGAGTTGGTATGTCATCGATATAAAGTTAGTTGACTATAGGACTGTGATAGTTTTAATCTGATAATGAGAGCAACAAAAATGGAAGATAAAAAATTAGTAAATGTTTTACGGCATTCTGCAGCACACATAATGGCTGCGGCCGTTGTAGAGCTTTTTCCCGGAACAAAAGTTGCAATTGGTCCGTCAATAGAAGACGGATTTTATTACGATTTTGACAGACAAGAGCCCTTTACTTCGGATGATTTGGTGAAAATTGAAGAAAAAATGAAGGAAATAGCAAAAGAAAATCACCGTTTTGTGCGTTCTTCTATGACCAGGGATGAAGCTATAATGGGATTTCAAGCAAAAGGTGAAAAATATAAATCGGAAATTGCGTCTCAAATTGATGATGATGAAGAAGTAAGTATGTACCAGTCTGGTACTTTTACAGATTTGTGTAAGGGACCTCATATAGCTTCAACTGGTGAGCTTAAGTATTTTAAACTTCTTTCAGTTGCAGGGGCTTATTGGAGAGGGGATTCTTCAAGAGGACAACTTCAGAGAATTTATGGTACAGCTTTTCTTGCCAAACAAGATTTGGAAGACTATCTAACAAAAATTGAAGAAGCGCAAAAAAGAGATCATAGAAAGCTTGGCAAAGATTTGGATTTGTTTAGCGTCAATGAATCTGTTGGAGGTGGACTGGTGCTTTGGCACCCAAAGGGCGCTTTGTTAAGAGATATTATTGAAAGTTATTGGAAAAAATTTCATATTGAAAATGGGTACGATCTTTTACTTACGCCTCACATTGCAAGCGAAGAACTTTTTAAAATAAGCGGGCATTTGCAAACTTATTCTGAATATATGTACGCCCCTATGGAAATAGAAAATAACCCATATCGCATAAAACCTATGAACTGTCCTATGCATTTGATGATATATAAAACAAAACTTCATTCTTACAGAGAGCTTCCCATAAGATATGCGGAATTGGGTACAGTTTATAGATTTGAAAAATCAGGAGTTTTGCATGGACTCATGAGAGTAAGAGGTTTTACACAAGACGATGGTCATGTTATTGTTGCTCCCGAGCAGCTTGAAGAAGAAGTGCTTAAAGTTTTCAATATGGCAATAGGTTGTCTTAAAACGTTTGGATTTAGCGAATATAAAATTTATCTGGCTACAAGACCTGAAAATAAATATGTGGGCGAGATAGAGGATTGGGAAAGAGCGCAGGCATCAATTGAAAACGCTTTAAAAAAAACAGGTTATAATTACGAAGTTGACGAAGGCGGTGGAGCTTTCTACGGACCAAAAATCGATATAAAAATAGAAGATGCTATAGGTAGATTGTGGCAGTGCTCGACGATACAATTTGATTTTAACCTTCCTGAAAGATTTGATATTTCCTATGTTGATTCAACCGGCAAGAAAGCAAGACCATATATGATTCACAGAGCATTACTCGGTTCCTTGGAAAGATTTGTTGGTGTGCTTTTAGAGCATTATGCTGGAGCTTTGCCTCTCTGGCTTTCGCCTGTTCAAGTTGCAATAGCAAATATCAATAGAGAACAACACGAGTATTGTGGAGAATTGTTGCAGAAATTAAAGCAGAATGATGTACGAGTTGTTTTTGACGATAGAAATGAAAAGATTGGTCATAAGATAAGAGAACACGAGATGCAGAAAATTCCTTATATGGCAGTTGTAGGCAGTAGGGAAAAGGACGCAACTTCCGTCGCTGTAAGAGCAAGAGGCAATAGAGATTTGGGCATTATGACAGTTGATAACTTTGTTTCCCTTATAAAAGAAAAAAGCGTTCCAGGGATTAATGAATTGTAAGCTTTTTTTAATAACAATAATTGGGATAAACGCATGAAAGAGGAGTATATATTTTATCAGCTTTTTTGTCATCCATTGAAAAAATAATCTAGGTTGAACAATAGATACAAGAAAGTATTTCAAAGGTATTTAAATTGAAATATATTAACGAAAGTAAAATAAATTCTTTGCTTAAAACAGAAGCGGACGAGAAGGATATTGACATTATTTTGTCAAAAACAAAAGAATTGAAAAGATTAAGTCTCGAAGAATCTGCAAAACTTTTATCTGTAAAAAATTCTGATGTTTTGCAAAAGATTTATGCCGCTGCTTCTTATGTAAAAAATACTATATATGGAAAACGTGTTGTGTTGTTTATCCCGATGTATATAAGCAATTTTTGCGCAAATAGTTGCTTGTATTGTGGTTTTGCATCTAATAATAAAGTTACGTTGAGAAAAAAACTTACATTTAACGAAATAAAAGAGCAAACCAAAATACTTCTTAAAAGAGGGCATAAACGTATTTTGATGGTCGCCGGGGAAATGGCATCTTCAAAAGACAACATAGATTATTATGTTGGCGCAGTTGAAGCGATTTACAGTGCAGAATATAAAGGCAATAAAATAAAAAGAGTTAATGTAAATGTTGCTCCTATGGACGTTGAAAGTTTTAAAAAGTTAAGAAGAGCAGGAATAGGCACATATCAAATATTTCAAGAAACGTATCACGAAGCAACATATAGGAAACTCCATATCTCCGGTGCAAAAGCTGATCCTGATAATCGATTAGATGCAATAGACAATGCTTTTAAAGCTGGGATTGATGATGTTGGTATAGGACCGCTTCTTGGATTATATAATCCTAAATTTGAAATTCTTGCATTGCTTATGCACATAGAACATCTTGAAAAAACCTACAGTGTAGGTCCTCATACTATTTCTGTACCGCGTATTGAACCTGCCCCCGGATCGAGTTATGCTGACAAACCTGAATATCCTATCGCAGATGAGGATTTCAAAAAAATAGTTGCAGTTTTAAGGCTTTCAGTCCCTTATGCTGGAATAATTATGTCAACTAGAGAAACCGCAAAACTTAGAGATGTTCTTGTAAATTTGGGGGTTTCACAAATAAGCGCAGAATCAAAAGTTACTCCAGGCGGGTATGAAGAAGATTCTGTGCACAACGATAAATTAGACAGACAATTTAGCGTAAACGATCAAAGAACTTTAAACGAAATAACGCATTCGTTGCTTTTACAAGGTTTTATGCCAAGTTTTTGCGCGGCATGCTATCGCAAAAAGAGAACCGGCGAACATTTTATGGATTTGGCAAAACCCGGCGAAATAAGGCGCATGTGCGATATTAATGCTTTGATTACTCTTAAAGAATATCTTGAAGATTTTGCGACTCCTGAAGTAAAAGAACTAGGTTATCAGCTTATTGAAAAACATAAAGCAAAACTTGATAACGCAAGTATTAGTATGTTGGAAAAACTTTTCAAAAACATAGATAACGGGGTCCGCGACGAATATGTTTAGCAAACGGTTGCTCTTATTGCGCTGTCTGGTGACCACTTTCCTCCTTGCCAAGTGTCTCCAAGGCTTTTTTTACCGCCCACAGAAATATGTTTTCCATCAGCTTAACCATTGATTGCAACAACTGCCACTTTCATAACTACGCCATCACAGTAGCTTTGACTTTATTAAATAATTCTTCTTCAGACATTTTTGCCGGTAAGTCTTGAGCTTTCATACTAGGCGCTCAAATCGGCTTTTAGTCTTTTAATTACTTTGATGTCTGTCATTTTTTTTCTCCGTTTATTGTAATTTTATAATGCTTCCGTTTTTAGTATTTAGCTGTTTTGCTTTTCCTGAGTTTAATTCTATAACCGTGTCTGTCTTTTCTGACGAATTATATGTTTTAAGATTATAATCAGAAACGTCAGGTTCAGGTTGTACATTTTCTGAGATATCAATAACTTTACTATTTGCAACCCACAATATATCTATTGGAAAATGCATGTCTTTCATCCAAAACACAAGTCTTCTTGATTGTTTAAAGAAAAATACCATTCCGTCGTACGATACTTCTTTTCTGTTTGAAAGTCCCTTTACTTTTGCTTGTTCACTTGTTGCCGCAACTAATTTTAGCGTTCTTCCGTTAATATTGACATAGACTACATCTCCGTCGTTATATCTTTTAGAGACAGATGCACATGCACAACAAAATGCAGACATG
Organism: Candidatus Endomicrobiellum pyrsonymphae; assembly: GCF_020328025.1. Taxonomy (NCBI): domain Bacteria; kingdom Pseudomonadati; phylum Elusimicrobiota; class Endomicrobiia; order Endomicrobiales; family Endomicrobiaceae; genus Candidatus Endomicrobiellum; species Candidatus Endomicrobiellum pyrsonymphae. The sequence goes on from NZ_JAIXMZ010000079.1 coordinate 4,673, forward strand.
ATAATAACGACAAATATTTTTAGAAAAATTTACACACGCGCCTATTATACAAATTCAATCCCTTACTTTTAACATTTCAACCTTAAAAATTATACAATGAAAACAATCAAAATTCAATCAGAGATCTTTGTCTTCTTTCTACCCTTAAATCTTCCTGCCTCAAACCTTTCTGCCAGCAAATGTAACCGCCACTATTATATCAATTTAAACCTTCTAATTTGCAAGCCAACCTAAAACTCTAATTGGAACGATTTTAAAGCTATAGAGTTTCAAAGGTACAACGAAACAGAACGGCTAATTTTGTATTTTAGGTTACATTTGGGGATATTAAAC
>NZ_JAIXMZ010000013.1:0-2297 GCF_020328025.1 Candidatus Endomicrobiellum pyrsonymphae
AGGCTAGTTTAGTCAATGCGCTACATCAATACCACAACAACACAATATCAAACAACTAGTAAGAAATCAATAAATCCTATCAACCGGTTCAGTATGTTGTTAACCATTTCCATTGAAACTTATTAAACTTATCAAGCGAGTAGTTAGTTATTGCCCACACCAGTATAGTACCAGTAGCACCTAGAAAATAAGCCTGCTTCAGCAAGCCCCTGTTTTCCTTCTTCTCCGGACGAGGCACAAGCATCGAACACAGCACGAACCCAACCGCACTAGCAATAGGTGTGGCATATGTCTCTGCCCAGCTCTTAAAGCTCACCTTGTTTATCTTTGCCAAAGCCACCTGCCTATAATCCTTCCCCGAAGAATTCTTGATGGAGTCATTCTTAGGCGAAGTCTTAGAATAATCACCAAAACAAGTTTTCTGAGAGAGAGTGCACTTTTTTGAAGCCTCAGAGTCACCCGTCACAGAAGCCACAATACATTCCGCATCATAGGATTCACACTTCGCACCACCTTTAAAGCTCCCTTGCAAAGATTCAAAACAAGTCGCCTCAGATTGGTTACAAGAGGAGGGCGCACGAATTACATTATCTAAAGAACCTGTGAGAGGATTTACATCCCCCAAAGACCGAGAGTCAGTAATATGAGGAGTAATACGTGCAAAATCATTACTCTTATCCTTCTCAGTACACGAAGACAACACAACTGACAACAATAATAATACTGCTATAGTTTTTTTAAACATAAATTCAAATATTTAATTACATCAATACCAAAACAATCAAACCAACTGTACTTTACAGTTTACATTAATTATTAATTAATAGCAAATTACTCAGACAATTTCTAGTAGTTTTATCTAGTAGTTTTATCAAGTATAGAGTTAGTTGTAAGCAATTTGTAAGCAGAGGATGACTAAACTTGTTAAAGATTGTTAAGACTTGATAACTTTGAATTGCCAATATTTACCGTAGATAAAAGCTGCTAAAACTGTTATCTCGTCCACAACTCAAAAACATTAACAAATGCTGAGGAGGGGATTTGAACCCCTACCGCCCTTTCGGGGACAGGCTTCTGAGACCTGCGTGTCTGCCGTTCCACCACCTCAGCGTTGCCATAGCCAAACAATTTTATATTATCTGTTTATAATTTTCATTTTAATTACGCGCATGTATTTCCATTTATTCGTTTTATATCTCAAACAACAAAAAATCGTGGGTATGATACCATAAATGATTAAAGCGCACAAGCGCCGGTATAAACCCATTTTAAATGCAGATACTACGAGGTACAATTGCGAGACGATGAATTCGTTGAAACAATCTAGAATTTCTATAAAATATCCCCATTATAGAGTTAGTTGACTATAGATAGCTTGGAAAGAGGTCTATTGATGAGAATATTCCGTTTTGAAGATTTTTTGCAAGTTTTAAAATTGCCTAAAAAATATGAAGCGAATGAAGCTCAGCGGCAAGAATTTTTGGTACTTTTGTTTTGTCTTGCGAAAGTGCAAAATAAACTCTTTCTTTTTCCTGTCATATATTATAAAATCTACGCATTCGTTTACGAGGAGAATGTATTGTGGACAATTTTATTGAGTTTAGAAGCGTTTCAGTTTTGCGCGGCGATAGAAAAATTTTAAATAATGTTAATCTTAGCGTAAGTTCGGATGAAAATGTTGCGATAATAGGTCCAAATGGTTCGGGGAAGTCTTCATTTATAAAACTTATAACAGGCAAGATTTATCCGTCTTATACAGGGGATAATACTGTTTGTAGGTTATTTGGTCGCACGCAGTGGAATATACACGATTTGCGAAGTATGCTTGGAATAGTAACAAATGAATTGGAATATGAGTTTCATAATGTAATAACAGGTTTTGAAGCAGTTTTGTCAGGATTTTTTGCAAGCATAGGAATATGGAGTAATCATGTGGTTACAAAAGATATGATTAAAAAGACTGACGAAATGATTGATTTCATGGATGTGTCGTTTTTGAAAGATAAAAAACTTGAAACGATGTCTTCAGGAGAAGTAAGGCGATTTTTGATTGCAAGAGCGCTTGTAAATAATCCTAAAGTCTTAATTTTAGACGAGCCTTCAAACAGTTTAGATATTGCATCTTCGATAAAGCTCCACAACATAATGAGAAAAATTGTGGTGGCAGGCACAAAAATAGCGCTTGTAACGCATTTGGTTTCGGATATTATCCCTGAAATTAACAGATTTATATTTTTTAAAAACGGTGAAATTTTTGCCGACGGTAAACGTAGTGAAATTTTTAATAGCAATACGTT
>NZ_JAIXMZ010000013.1:2307-21480 GCF_020328025.1 Candidatus Endomicrobiellum pyrsonymphae
TATGTTGATATTGTCAATGCGTTGAAAGTCATACCTGCATTTAGAATTATGATGGCGCTTGTTTTGGCTTTGTCGTATTATGTAATTTTAGGCGGATATGACATTGTTGCATTTAAATACATACGTTCAAATGTTTCATTAAAACCGAAAGATATTTTGTTTACGTGTTTTATAAGTAATGTCTTAGCCAACAATACAGGTTATTCGATGCTTTTTGGCGGATCAATAAGATATAGGCTTTATTCGGTGTATAATGTATCGATGGTTGATGTTACAAAAGTTCTTTTTTTCTCTTCAGCTACAATTTGGCTTGGTCTTTTAGCGATTGGCGGGTTTATTTTTACGTTTGCGCCTGTATCCCTCGAAAGATTCAATTTAAAGTTTTCCACCCAAATAATAGGGATAGTGTCTCTTGCTATTTTACTGCTATATGTTCTTTTGAGTATATTGCGTTCGAGATCAGTAAAATTGTTTAAGTGGATTATAACTTTCCCTAATATAAAAATTGTTGTTGCGCAGGTTTTGCTAGCTACAGCAGATTGGATTGTTGCGTCGCTTGTCTTTTATGCTCTTATGCCGGAAGGATATATTTCTTATTTTGCTTTTCTTAGAGTTTTTCTTGTAGCGCAATTTGTTGTAATTATTAGTCAGGTTCCCGGTGGAATGGGGGTTTTTGAGAGTTCAATTACTTTGTTGCTTCCTCATTCGGCAAAGAACCCTGGCGTTATAGGAGCGCTTCTTGTATATAGAGCGGTATTCTATTTTTTTCCGCTTTTAATTGCTCTTGCAATGCTTGGTTCTTTTGAGATTATGATGTTTACAAAGAAATTCAACGAAAGAGCAAGAATTTTTGGCAAGTCAGTTTCTTCCGCTATAATTCAAGTTATTGCATTGTCGTCATTTTTCGCAGGCATGGTTGCAATGTTTTCAGCTGCCACTCCGTTTGACGTTGCGCAATTAAAGTTTGTTATAAATCTGCTTCCCGCTTGGTTTGCCGATTTATCGCATTTTTTGTTAAGCATAATTTCGATAGCATTGCTTTTTATCTCAAGAGCATTACAACTTAGAATTAAGAATGCATGGATTATAGCCTGTGTTCTAGTAAGTTTGGATATTGTTCTTATACTTACTGTTGGCGATCCTCTCTTGTTGCTTTTGTGCTTTATAGTTTTGCTCATTGCCCTTTTGTGTTCAAAAAAATATTTTTATAGAGAGATATCAATACTAAATACAGCTTTCAATACGTGGTGGTTTAGCGCAGTTGGCGGTGTTTTTGTTATTTCGGCGTGGATTGGTTTTTTTGTAAACAGGCAAGATATTTTTTCTTGGATTCATTTAGACGTATTTTTTAAAAATCTTTTAAGCACCAATGATGCTGCAAGGTTTTTAAGAGCAAGTTTAGGCATGTTAATTATAATTTTTATAGTGATATTGGAACAAATATCAAGAAATTTCTTTAAAAAACCCGTCTCATTTACAAAAGATGATATAAAGAATATAGTTTATTCCTCGGATTATGCGTATTCTTTGAACGCTCTTGCGTCTGATAAAAGCTATATTGTAAATGATGAGAAAGACGCATTCATCATGTATGCAAAAGTTAGAAACAGTTTAATCGTTTTGGGGGATCCTGTAGGCAGGTATTCTCATAAAAATGAACTTTTGTGGAAATGTAAAGAAATCACAGATAGTAAATCCTTAAAACCAGCTTTTGTAGGAATAGATCATAAGTATGTGCGGATTTATGACGACGTAGGGCTTGATGTTTTTAATATGGGGCAGGAAGCAAAAATTTTGCTGAGCATTTTTAATAAAGAAGATTATCAGTTTAAAGATTTACGCGATTTAGAAAGCGATGTTGAAGCTTTAGGATTTACGTATAAAGTATTACCTGCCACGCAGTTTGAACAGTATAGAGGAATTTTTGCAAAAATAAATAAAGAGTGGGAGGCAAATACAAATTATATAGAAAGAAACTTTATCCCTGGAAAATATGACGACTCTTATATGAATGACATGGATTTTGGAGTTTTAGAAAAAAACGGAGAAATTTATGCTTTTTCTGTGATTGGTAAAACGAAGAACAAACATGAACTGTCTTCCGGAATCGTAAGATATGTGAAATGCGATAAAGATATTTTTACTTACATTGTGTTCAAAAATATTCTGTTAGCAAAATCAAACGGGTATAAATGGTTTAATATGGGTCTTGCTTATGATTCGTCGATGGATAGCAGTGGAGATGTTATAAAATATTTTGCAAAAATGTTTATGTTCGCCGAACATTTTAATCACAATCTTTCTGCTTTAAGAAATTTTAAAGATAAATTTTGCCCGATGTGGCATAATAAATACATAGCAATACATCCCGATAAATATATTATTGCGTTTATTAAAAATTTTACGGAGCTTATTTCTCCTCCTAAAATTGCTGAAGGTTCGCATTTTCTTAGAAGGTTTTTTAAGAGATGAAAGTATGGGATATTTTTTATCGTAACATTGTACGGAACAATTTTATTAAATCTAAAGATAGAATTGTTTTAGCGGTGTCGGGCGGTATAGATTCTATGTGTATGCTTCACTTGTTTTGGCGTTTGGCAAAAAAAATTAATATATATCTTGTAGTAGTGAATTTTAATCATAATTTAAGAAAAGAATCTGTAAAAGAGGCAAAAATCGTTAAAGATTTTGCGGACAAGCTCGGCATAGATTGTGTTCTTGAAACGCTTAATGTAAAAGAGTACTCAAAAGATAAGTCTGCCTCAACTGAAACAGCCGGTCGAAATTTAAGGTATTTAGCTCTTGATGACATAGCAAAAAAGCGTAAATGTAATAAAGTTGCCACTGCGCACAACGCCAACGATAATGCCGAAACAGTTTTTATGTGGCTTTTAAGAGGTAGCGGAAGTTTCTCCGGGATACCTCAAACAAGGGAAATAAGTAATAATCTTACAATAATCCGTCCTTTACTTCCTGTGAAAAGAAAATTGATAGAGGAGTATGTTAAAGAGCATAAACTCCCATTTTGTATCGATAAATCTAATTTTTCAGATGTTTATACGCGAAACAAGATACGCCTTTCACTTATGCCTGTTTGTGAAAAAATCAACCCAATGACAGTAGAACATATTTTTGCTTTAAGCTGTATACAAGCTCGAGAAGATGCATATTTGGAAGAGATTTCCAATAAATTATTGAAGAAGTGCGTGAATATACAGAAAAATCAAATTTTGCTTGATTTAACAATGTTTTTACGGTATAATGAAGCGATTAGATTTAGAATTTTAAAAAATATTTTGCCTCAAAAAAAGTATAATTCGCATATTAATTTGATAATGCATAAAATTTTGTCGTCAGATATATCCGAGTATGCGTTGTCAGCCGATTGGATTTTTAAGATCAGATTAAATAAAGCATATCTTACAAGGAATGCTAAGTGACGAGAATGTATGGGATAAATACACTAAACAGAAATAGACGTCGAATACACTCGCTTTGAAATTGGCGATGGTTTTGTTGTAGATTATGGTTTAGATTGCAACGGATTTTTCAGAGGACTTCCCTATATAGGGACATTAAAGGAGCTTGCTTGATGAAAAATAAAAATCCATGGTTTATCCTCTTTTGGATAACACTTTTTATTATTATATTTATGCTTATGAATTCAGCTCGTCAGAAGGGGCATGAAGTAGATCTTGAATATTCTCAATTCAAACAGTATATAAGAGCTGGTAGCGTGTCAAAAGTTTTAGTCGCTCAAGATTTTATCAGCGGACAGTTTAGAGATACAGATGGTGTTTTGAAGAAATTTAAAACTACTCCTATGGAAGATCCAAATCTTATAAAAGATATGGAAGACAATAAAGTCCTTGAATTTTCAGCCACAGGGAAAAATAATTGGGTTAGATCTTTGCTTCTTGGTTGTTCGCCTACAATTCTTATTATTTTATTTTGGTTTTTGATGATGGTGCGCGGCATGGCAGGCGGGGGGAAACAGGTCATGTCTTTTGGCAAAACAAGGGCAAAAATTGCCGGAAATAACACGGCAAAAAAAGTTACTTTTAAAGATGTTGCAGGTTGCGACGAAGCAAAAGAAGAGCTACAAGAGATAATAGAATTTTTAAAAGAACCCGCAAAATTTCAAAAGCTCGGTGGAAAGATTCCTAAAGGCGTTTTGCTTTTTGGATCTCCTGGAACAGGTAAAACTTTACTTGCAAAAGCTGTAGCAGGTGAAGCTGGAGTTCCTTTTTTCTCGTCAAGCGGTTCAGAATTTGTAGAGATGTTTGTTGGCGTTGGCGCTTCAAGAGTGAGAGATTTATTTGGACAAGGCAAAAAATCTGCTCCATGTTTATTGTTTATAGATGAAATAGATGCTGTGGGAAGACATAGATTTGCAGGTATGGGCGGCGGACATGAAGAAAGGGAGCAGACATTAAATCAACTTCTTGTTGAAATGGATGGTTTTGATACTAAAGAGGGTGTAATTTTGATTGCTGCCACAAATAGACCTGATATTTTAGATCCTGCTCTTTTAAGACCGGGAAGATTTGACAGACAAGTTGTTGTTCCAAGTCCTGCCTTGAAAGATAGAGAAGAAATTCTTGCTGTGCACGTAAGGAAAATAAAGCTTGACAGCGATATAAATTTAAATGTTATAGCAAGGAGAACGCCGGGATTTGTCGGCGCAGATCTTGCAAATCTTGTAAATGAGGCAGCTTTGCTTGCTGCAAGAAATAATCAAAAAACTGTAACCATGAAAAACATGGAAGAATCAATAGACAGAATTCTTGCAGGACCTCAAAGAAAGTCGCGTTTAATGTCTGACAAAGAAAAGAAAGTTATTGCTTATCACGAAGCGGGTCATACGCTTGTTGCAAAATTGTTGCCTTCGGCAGATCCTGTGCATAAAGTTTCTATAGTTCCGCGTGGACCTGCTTTAGGATATACATTGCAACTTCCTGAAGAAGATAAGTATTTAACTTCAAAAACAGAACTTTTAGACAAGCTTGCGATATTATTTGGTGGACGCGTTGCAGAAGAACTTGTATTTTTGGAGATTACCACCGGCGCTCAGAATGATATTTCTAAAGCGACAAAAATCGCAATGAGAATGGTTACAGAATTTGGTATGAGTGATAAAATAGGACCTATGGCTTTGCAAAGACCAAATGAAGAGGTATTTTTAGGAAGAGATATTTCTGATGCAAGACATTCAGGAAAAACTTCTGAGCTTATAGATGAAGAAGTTAAGAACATTATAGATGGCGCGAGGAAAAAAGCTGCTACTCTTCTTAAAGATAATATGAATATTTTAAGTAAACTTGTGGATTATCTTTTAGAGAGAGAAAGTTTAGATAGTGAAGATATAAATAAAATTATGGAAGGTGAAGATTTATCTCCTTTTGTCGCAAAATCCGCTGTAGCTGAGGGAGATAAAAAAAAGACTGTCGCTGAGAAAAAAATCATAGAAGGTAATGTTGCGGGTGGAAAAATACAAAGTGAAACCATTTAATTTTGATGAAAAAAAAGCGCAGCGAGCTATAAAACTTTTGCTTGAGTCTTTCGGGGAAGATTTAAGTAGAGAAGGTATTAATCGTACTCCCGAAAGAGTATCCGAATTTTATAAAGAAGCGCTGTCCGGAAATGCTGTTGATCCTTTAAAACTTGTCTCTGCTCATTATACAACAGAATATCATGAAGAAATAATTTTAGTTAAAGACATTTCATTTTATTCTTTATGCGAGCATCATTTGCTTCCTTTTTTTGGCAAAGCGCACATCGCATATAGCCCTAGAAAAGATAAGGTAATAGGCGTATCAAAACTTGTTAGACTGTTTGAAGTTTTTGCAAACAGACTACAACTTCAAGAAAGACTTACAAAACAAATAGTAGATGCTATAATGCAGTTGGTAGAGCCTCATGGCGTCATGGTTGTAATTGAAGCGGAGCATTTATGTATGACAATGCGAGGCGTTAAAAAACCGGGTTCAAAGATGATTACTTCCGCTACGAGGGGGACATTCCTGAAAGATGTAAGAACGCGCGCTGAAGTTATGTCACTATTAAAAGATTAATTATAACGGTTTTTAGATTTGGACTATAGCTTTGAAAAACGGAAACTTATATACTGTTTGCTCCGCTTTACTTCCAGTACGTTGCGCTCTAGTTTTTCTTCGCTTCGTCCCCAAGTCTTGAAGCCTGAAAAGACGGTAAGTGATGGCGTTTTGTCATTCCGGGCTTGACCTGTTGCTGTCATCTCCATGAAAATGAGAATCCACATTGTTGTTGTCATCGTTGTTGTTGTTATTCTGAGCGCAGCGAAGAATCCAACTGTTTCTTTGAACGGATAATAAATGATTGTAAGAAAAGCAGTAGTAAATAATTTTAATGATGCCAAAACTCTTGTCAAAAATACGAGGTGTAATGTTTCTGTTTGCGAGAATCTTGCAAAAAAGGGTGTTATTGTTCCGATAGTTATTGAAAAAATAGACAATAGGGCTGCAAATATTTTAAAACAAGACGCCATTTCTGTTGGGGCTGATACCGCTGTGAGCGAAAATGTCAGCAGGTTTAAACAAGGCGTTTCTGATGTAGTCTTGTTTGCAACTATCAATCAAATTGAAAAATTAGTAAATAAACTTCGCTTACAACCATTTGGTTTAAAAGAAGTCTCATTAAGTTTGGACAATGTAATAAATAAAAAGAAAGTTTTTAAATATAAAGAAAAAATATTAGATTTATCAAAACCTGTAGTTATGGGCATTGTAAATATGGATCCAAATTCCTTTTCCGGAGATGGACTTATCGATTCGGATAAAGCCTGCAGGCAAGCAGTGGAGTTTGAAAAATTTGGCGCCGGTATTATAGATATAGGAGCAGAATCTTCAAGACCCGGCGTAAAACCTATAGATGCAAAAACGGAAATAAACAGATTGATCCCCGCTCTAAAAAAGATACGTAAAAATGTTAAGATTCCAATTTCTGTTGATACGTACAAATATGAAACGGCAAAAGTTGCTCTTGCTGAAGGCGCAGATATTGTAAACGATATTTTTGCTTTGAGAAGAAGCAAAGAAAAGCTCGCAAAACTTATTGCAGATACAAAAGCCGGCGTGATACTTATGCATATGAAGGGCGTTCCTAAAAATATGCAGGCGCATCCTGAATATAAAAATTGTACGTCTGAAGTATATGAATTTCTATGGGAGCAAAAAGAGCATGCGATGAGTTTTGGTATAAAAGCGGAGCGTATTGCAGTTGATCCGGGACCGGGTTTTGGAAAAACTGTAAAACACAATATTGAATTGATAAAAAATATTGACGTTTTGTCAACGCTTGGCGCAGTCGTGGGCGCAGTGTCTAGAAAGAACTTTGTAAGATCGCTTGCAGGAGAAGATAAAGTTGCATTTATTGCGGCAAATTTTCTTACAGTTTTTTGCGGCGCAGACATTATAAGAGTTCATGACGTAAAAGAAACAGTTAATGTTTTAAAAATAATTGAAACTTTCAGAGGAATATAAATGGAAACTATTACGCATCTCTACAGTACATACATAGTTAATATTTTAGATATTCTCATACTTACAATGGTATTTCATAGACTTATCCTTGTTATTAAGGGTACAAGAGCAATACAAATTGTCGTCGGCATATTGTTTATTTTAGGACTTACCGTTGTTTCAAGAGATGTTTTACACTTAAAAGCATTGTCATGGCTTTTGGATAATTTTTGGTTGGCTGCAGTTATTATATTTGCAGTTATATTCCAGATCGAAATACGTAATGTTTTAGCGCAAATAGGCGGTCAGTTGTGGGGTTCAAAAAACCAAACACAAAATTCTTATGTCACGGAGATTATAGAAGCTGTAGAAGAATTAAGTTCGTCTAAGATGGGCGGACTTATAGCAATAGGAAACGAAATAGGCTTAAAAAATTTTACTGAAACGGGCATAACTTTAAATGCAAATATTTCAAATGAACTTTTGCTTTCAATTTTTAAAAACAAATCTGCTCCATTGCACGATGGGGCAGTAATCGTTTTTAACGGTAAAATTTCAGCGGCGGGTTGTTTGTTGCCGTTAAGTCACGATACTAGCGTAAAAATATTTGGAACGAGACATAGAGCTGCGCTTGGTTTAAGCGAAGTAACAGACGCGATAATAATTGTTGTTTCCGAAGAGACAGGACGAATATCTGTTGCGTATAAGGGGAATTTATACGGCAATATACCGACTTCAAAACTTAAAGAAGTAATTGATACAAACGGCGAGGTTTTAAAATCGAAATGAAAAAATTGTTTGTTGGAATAAAAAAGAATTGGCAACTTAAGTTGCTTGCTTTAGCGCTTGCTTTTTTTGTTTGGTGGTACGCGGGATATATGTAATGAAACTATTTGGAACTGATGGTATCAGAGGGAATTCTTCCGTATTTCCGTTTGACAATACAACTCTTGAAATTATTGGGAAATCTATAGCCGAAACGCTTGGCAACAAAAAACATATTTTCATCATTCGCGACACGAGAGAATCTGGGAAAAGAATACAAAGCGAACTTACAAAAGGACTTGTAAGCGCCGGGGCGACCCCTGTTTTTGGCGGCGTTATGCCTACGCCTTCGGCTTCTTTGCTTATGCGAAGCGGTAAATATTCGACGGCGATAGTGATATCTGCAAGCCATAATCGCTATATGGATAATGGCATAAAACTTTTTAATTCAAGGGGATTGAAACTTGCCAATTCAATAGAAGAAAAAATCGAACATAAAGTAAAAAAATATATAAATTTAAAAACTGTTGTTACAAAGAAAAAAATATCTGTAAAAGAAGATTCTAAATTTTTAAAACTTTATGAAAACTTTATTTTAAAAAATTTTTCAGGCAAGAATCTTAAGGGAAAAACGATAGTTGTAGATTGCGCTAATGGAGCATCTTATAAATCTGCGCCTTATGTTTTAAAAAAACTTGGCGCAAAAGTTGTCGCTTTAAATGTCAAACCAGATGGCAAGAACATAAATTTAAATTGCGGGGCATTGTATCCGGAATATGCGGCAAGTAAAGTAAAAGAATATGAAGCTTTTTGCGGTTTTGCGTTTGATGGCGATGCTGACAGATTGATATGTATTGACGAAAATGGTCTAGTAAGGGATGGAGATTATTTTCTTGCTTCAATGGCAATATGGCTTAAGAGTAAAAAGAAACTTAAAAATAATATTTTATTAACTACTGTAATGGCAAACATAGGTCTTTTGCAAGCAATGAAACGAGAGAAGATAAACGTTATATCTGCAAAAGTTGGCGATAGGTACGTTATGGAAGACATGAAGAAATATAAATCGTCGTTTGGAGGAGAGCAGTCGGGACATTTTATATTAAAAGATATTTTGCCTACCGGCGATGGAATGTTAAGCGCGATCATTCTTCTTTCTGCGTTATGCGACACAAATAAAACTATGTCGGAATTTATGAGCGTACTTAAAAAATTCCCGCAAGCGCTTATAAATAAAACAGTTTCAAAAAAAGTTCCTATAGAAAAACTTCCAAAAACTTGTAAACTTATTAAAAATTTTGGGAAATTGTTAAATTGTAACGGACGCGTATTGGTTAGATATTCTGGTACAGAAAATCTTTTAAGAGTTATGGTTGAAGGTAAAGATGCAAATCAAATTAAAACAATAGCAGAAAATATAGCGGATGTCGCCGCGATGGAAATAGAATCTATTAGGAGGTAGAATGATAAAACTAGGCGTAAATATAGACCATATAGCAACATTAAGACAAGCAAGAAAAGAAGAAGCGCCGTCAGTAATTGAAGCCGCCAAAATTTGTGAAGAAGCCGGCGCGGATAGCATAACAGCGCATCTAAGAGAGGACAGACGACATGTCCAAGATTTTGACATTTATGGTTTAAGAAAATCCATAAAAACAAAATTAAATCTTGAAATGTCGTCAAACGAAGAAATAATTAAGATTGCCATTGACGTAAAACCTGACTTTGCGTGCATAGTTCCTGAGAAAAGACAAGAGCTCACCACAGAAGGCGGATTAGACGTTAAATCCAATAAAAAAAATCTTGCGGATGTTGTTGCAAGGCTTAAAAAAGCAGGAATTGTTGTTAGCATGTTCATAGATGCTGACGTAAGTCAGGTTTTAGCTTGTAGTGAAATAGGCGCTGATGCGGTGGAGTTGCATACAGGAAAATACGCAAAATTTTTCAAAGAAAACGGCGCAAATTCTTCCAATTTTAGAACAGAGCTTGAAAGAATTTTAAATGCGTCTCAAACGGCAATACAGAAAGAAATTTTGTTAAACGCAGGACATGGATTAGATTACGACAATACGGAGCAGATTTGTAAAATTTCAGGAATGAATGAGTTTAATATTGGTTTTTCAATTGTTGCCAAAGCTATATTTACAGGTCTTGCAACTGCTGTTAAAGACATGAAAGAGCTTATCAGTAAGGACTAGATATGTGTGGAATTGTTGGGTATATAGGTAAAAAAAATGCTGTAGATATTGTGTTTAATGGCTTGAAAAAACTTGAATATAGAGGTTATGATTCTGCAGGTATTGCCGTTGTGATAGATAAAGGGCTTCAGATAAGAAGAAGCGCCGGTAAGCTTTGTCATCTTAAAGAAAATCTTAAAAAAAATCCTATAAGCGCAAATATAGCTATAGGGCATACGCGTTGGGCTACACATGGAAGATCGTCTGAAGAAAACGCTCACCCACATACAGATCCAACCAAAAGCGTTGTTATTGTTCACAATGGTATAATAGAAAATTATGTTGAGCTAAAGACGAAACTTCAAGATGACGGAAAAGAATTTAAATCTGAAACTGATACGGAAGTAATAGCGCATCTTATAAAAAAGCATTACAATAAGAATTTATTCCATGCCGTTCAAAAAGCTTTGAGCGAAGTAAAAGGATCTTATGCGCTTGGAATAATATGCAAAGACGAGCCGGATAAAATAGTATGCGCGCGTCAAGATGCTCCTCTAATTGTTGGCGTAGGCGAGGGCGAAAGTTTTTTAGCTTCAGATATTCCCGCGTTATTGCCTTATACGCGCGATATGATTTTTCTTGAAAACGGCGATGTTGCGGAAATTACTGCTGATACGATAGTTATAAAAGATATTGAAGGTAATGTAAAAAATAGAGAAATAAAAAATATTAAATGGGATGTCGCGCAAGCTGAAAAAGACGGCTATAAACATTTTATGCTCAAAGAAATATTTGAGCAGCCTCGTACGATTGAAGATACGTTTAGAGGAAGAATTTATCCGGACGAGGGAAAGATTTATCTTGAAGAAGTTAAACTGAAAGAAGAAAATATTAAAAACATTTCAAATATTTATATTGTAGCATGTGGCACATCTTATCATTCTGGACTTGTTTCAAAGTTTTTGTTTGAAAATTTTGCAAAAATTCCTGCTGAAGTCGATATCGCTTCAGAGTTTAGATATAGAGAACCAATATTAAATGAAAAAATTTTAGTTATAGTTATTTCGCAGTCAGGCGAGACTGCAGATACTTTAGCAGCTTTAAGACTTGCTAAAAGTAAAGGCTGTCAAACTATTGCGATATGTAATGTTGTTGGTTCAAGTATGAGTCGTGAAGCAATGCATGTAGTTTATACGCATTGCGGTCCCGAAATAGGCGTTGCTTCAACAAAAGCTTTTACAGGGCAGTTGACTGCTCTTTACATTCTCGCTTTAGACTGGTCATCTAAAAAAGGAACTCTCTCTAACAGTGAGATAAAAAAATATTTAAAAGAATTGTGGGAAATACCTGTAAAAATCGGGGAATTTCTGAAAGATCCTGAATCTGTTAATGCTATTGCAAAAACGTTTGAGCATAAAAGAGATTTTCTGTATTTGGGACGGCACGTAAATTATCCTGTTGCTTTGGAAGGCGCGTTAAAACTTAAAGAAATCTCTTATATACATGCTGAAGGGTATGCCGCGGGCGAAATGAAACATGGCCCCATAGCGCTAATTGACGAGTCTATGCCAATAGTTGCAATAGCTGTTGAAAGTAAAATATATGAAAAAATAATCTCAAATATAGAGGAAGCAAAAGCTAGAGGCGGAACTATCATAGCTATAGCAAATGAGTCCGATAAAAAAATTAGACAAAAAAGCGATTATGTAATTTATGTTCCTAAAACTGATGAATTTGTATCGCCTCTCATGACGGTAATTCCTTTACAGCTTTTGTCTTACTATATTGCGGTGTTGTTGGGTTGCGATGTGGATCAGCCAAGAAATTTGGCAAAATCCGTCACTGTAGAATAATTGCGTTTAGTCTTTTGAGTTTAAGCTTTCTTACGCGCCGGTTCATTTGTGTACTTCAGCAAACTTCGCTGTCGCAAGCGGCGCTAAAACTCAAAACTCTTCGCACAATATTATTTGAAGTGTCGTCTGAATTCTCAAGCGCAATCATGAACTAAGTGAAAGATATGTTCTTCTAGATTGGATATTTTGCTGCGCTCAATACGGCGACAAAGACGTATGGGAGTTTGAATGAATATAGGTATTGATATCGAGGAAGTTAAAAGATTTAATAAATATTTGAAAGATAAAAAATATCTGGAGCGTATTTTCTCAAAAGAAGAAATACTTTATTCCTTATCTAAAAAAAATGTGGCGCAGCATTTGGCGGCTCGTTTTGCAGCTAAAGAAGCTGTTTGGAAGGCTTTAAGTTCTAAAAATAAAAAACTTATCGCCACGGATGTTTCTATTCAAAATACTAAATGTGGAAAACCGCAGGTCTATATTAAAAACAAAAAATATCAAAAAATGGACGTATCTTTATCTCATACGGATAAGTGTGTAGTAGCTGTCGCAATAGTATTTTAAAATATTTTATGAAAGAACGAGAAATTAAAAATTTTATTTCAAAGTTAAAAAGAAAACCTGACAGTCATAAATATGACTATGGTCATGTTTTGGTAATAGCAGGTTCTAAAACTATGCCCGGATCAGGCATATTATCATGTTTAGGGGCATTGCGCTCAGGCGCCGGTCTTGTAACTTACGCTGTTAAAGATGAATTTTTAAACCAAGTTTCCGCGATTTCAAAACCGGAAATAATGTTTTATGTATATGAAACATCATCTGATATCATTGATTTTATAAAGACTAGAAAAGTTTCATCAGTTGTAATAGGTCCTGGATTAAAAGCGGACAATAGCGTTGCTTTGCGTAAGTTTATTAAACAAATTCTTTCTTCAATAGATATCGCCGTTGTTTTAGATGCTTCGGGACTTGCCTGTTTTAATGGCGTTTCAGATGAACTAAAGAATATAAAAGCTAAACTTATAGTAACGCCGCATTTAGGCGAACTGTCTAAACTTTTAAATATAAAAAGTGATTTAATAAAAAACAATAGAGAAAAAATAGTTTCAGAATTTTCAAAGAAAAACTCTTTAATGTGTATTTTAAAGGGCAATAATACGCTTATAGTTTCTGGTAAAAAGATATATAAAAATAATACCGGCACGCCTGCTATGGCAACTGCTGGAAGCGGCGATGTTTTAAGCGGCATTATAGCTTCTTTTGTAAATATTACAGACGATATTTTTGAAGCGGCAAAATTTGCAGTTTTTGTTCATGGGCTTGCGGGCGAACTTGCTGAAAAAGATAAGGGTCAAACAGGCGTTATTTCAAGCGATATTGCAGAAAATATTTGTTACGTAATTAAACAAATATCATCTATTAAATGAATTAATTTTAGGAGATATATAAAATGACTTTAGATCAAGAAATTGTAGAAATACGAAGACATATCCACAAAAATCCTGAACTTGGTGGTGATGAGTATAATACTGCAAAATTTATTGAATCAAAACTCAAAGAACTAAAAATACCGTATAAACGCGTAGGTGAAACAGGTGTGATAGGCACTATCAAAGGCTCGAAGTCTGGAAAAACAATACTCTTAAGAGCGGATATGGATGCGTTGCCTATTTGCGAAAATAATGATATCGAATATAAATCAATAAAAACAGGGATTATGCATGCTTGCGGGCATGATGCTCACGTTGCAATAATGCTTGGCGCAGCAAAACTTTTGCAACAGAAAAAAAATGAGTTAAAAGGTAATGTTAGATTTATTTTTCAACCAAATGAGGAAACTGCTAATGGCGCAAAACTGATGATTAAATGTGGGGCTTTAAAAAATCCTGCCGATATAGATTTTATTTTAGGCGCGCATGTTAGTCCCTATCTTAAATCAGGAAAAATAGGTTTTAAATACGGCGCGATGATGGCAGCTGTCGATAAATTAAAAATAAAAATTACTGGCGAAATAGCGCACGGCGCGTATCCTCATCAAGGGAAAGACGCAATGGTTGCAGCATCGGCATTTATTAGTATGGTTCAAAGTATTATTTCAAGGGAACTTGATCCTCTAGAGCGCGCAGTTATAACATTTGGAAAGATTTCCGGCGGAGACGCATGCAATATAATTTGCAAGGAAGTAACATTAGAAGGTACGGTGAGAACTCTTAACAACAAAACAAGAAATCTAATAAAGACTAGTATTTTAAAGAAACTGAAAGGAATAGAAATATTTTATGATGTTAAATGTGTTGCTGAATATAATGCAACAGGAGATCCACTTATTAATACGCATGAAATCACAGAAGCCTGCGTTAAAACAGCAAAAGAATTTTACGGTGAAAACAATGTAGAAATATTAGATAATCCGTCTATGGGCGGCGAAGATTTTTCGGAATATTTACGCGTTATTCCGGGTAATTTTATTTACATAGGAACTTCAAAAAACAAAAACACATCATACCCTTGGCACCACAGTAATTTTAATATCGACGAAATAACTTTACCAAAAGCTGCAAAATATGTATCACACACCATCTCTGAGTTTTTGAAATGAATATAAAACACTTGACATTATGTTTTGGGTTTTGTATAAATTAAATATGTTTCAGTTAATGTGTAGTTGCAAAATTTTAAAAAAATCAACTGTATAGCGAAAGATGTGTTAAAAGAAACACTAGAATTAGGCAACAAGTTTGTTAAAATAATTCTAAAATTGAAAATGAAAAAATAAATGGCTTATATTTTTATGGACGAAAGCGGTTGTTTAGGATTTGATTTTACAAAATCAAAAACTTCTAAAAATTTTGTTGTTACATTTCTAATGGCAAAGAATGATAATATCGTTAACAAAGTTGTCAGTAAAACATTTAAATCAATTCCTAAAAGTAAGAGGCTGACTCATCATGGAATACTACATTGTAGTAAAGAAGATAACAAGACAAAAATAAAATTGTTAACTGAATTAAAGGATAAAGATATAAGCGTAATGTCTATAATTTTAAGCAAAAAGAAAGTTTTCACCAGATTACAAGATGAAAAAACGATATTGTATAATTATGTAACCAATATACTCCTAGATAGAATTATAAATAAAAAAATATTACCTTTAGATGAGGTTGTTAAGTTTATGGCTTCACGCAGAGAAACAAATAAATTTTTGAACACAAATTTTAAAAATTATTTAGAAACTGAAGCGTTATCAAATCATAAATTAAAAATCGAGGTAGGCATAAAACCACCACATTCTGTTAAGGGATTGCAAGCAGTAGATTTTGTATCTTGGGCATTGTTCAGGAAATATGAATACGGTGAGAATTTCTACTACAATATTATCAAAAATATGATAGTTGAGGAATCGTCACTATTTGGATAAAAATAAAAAAGCGAAGAACCTTAAAAATACTTTAGGTTTGAACCTTGAGGAACCGTTCGGAGCCCCGTTTTTAAGGAAATTACCTTCGCCCGCTACTAGTATAATACAAATGTACTACAATGTCAATGTTGTGTGAAAATTCACAACATATTTGATTTTTGTCAAATAAAGACAAACGGATTAAAACAATGATAAGTTTTTAGTAGAATGGTCATTTCTGTATATAAAATCATCTTGCGGTTTTGTCGTATCTTTCTATAGACTTAATTCTAAGCGGAAAAAATGTGCAGTATTTTGAACTTTTGCACAAAGGTTGAAAGGCTGATTGGTGAATTAAAATACTTTAAACATAAAAATAAGAGAAGAGTAATGATGGTATAAATGAAGAGTCGTACTTTATAAAAAATGTAAGGTACGTGAATTGAAATAGTTAATGTGTTGTTTTTGTCACTTTGTAGAGCTGATGTCGCGTCCATAACGGACGCGACTAGTGTTAGAATTATCCTAAATTTGTTTTTTATCTTGGATATTTGGCACCACAGTAATTTCAATATCGACGAAACAACTTTACCAAAAGCTGCAAGATATGTAGCATATACTATTTCTGAGTTTTTGAAGTAAGTAGCAATCTTATCATCCGTTATAGATTATGATATGAGATTGTTTTTTTATGCAATGTAAAAGAGAGGAAAGATTATGGTTTCTGAAAATCAAGCGCCATTGTTTTACGCTCGTTTGTCTAAAGATGATAAAAAACGAAAACAAGAATTGAAGACCCATTTAACCGAAGTTGCCGAGATATCTCAAAGGAACGCCTCAAAAATCGGAATGGGATATGTAGGGTATTGTTTAGGATTGTTGCATGATTTAGGAAAATATTCAAAATTATACCAAGACTATTTATTAAAAAAAAGAAACGATATTCGCAGAGGGGATATAGATCATTCTACTGCTGGCGCTCAATATTTCGATAAGTTTATTAAAGTATTAATACAGGACAATAAATTAAAAGATTTTTTGTCTGAACTAATTGAACTTTGTTGTGTTTCTCATCATTCTGGGCTGATTGATATGATTGATATACGCGGAAAAAACAAATTTAATGAAAGATTGAGCAAAGAACACTATTTGAGCAGAGAACACTATTATAATAAAGAAAAAGAAACTGTCTCGATAGAGGATGTAAAGAAAAACATAGAGAAAGACATTGCGGATAAAATAAATAATGCTGCCAATAACAATTTGTTATCTGAAATTGAACAAATCAAAAACAAAATAGATAAGACTTCTGAAAATAAGAAGATATATACAACGTTTTCATATGGAATGATTGCAAGATTTTTGTTAAGTTGCCTTATAGACGGAGATCATACAAACAGCGCAGATTTTGAACGCGGAACGAAAATTAAAAATAAGCCTGTAAATTGGAATATAGTTTCAGAAAAATTAGAAAAAGAAATAAATAGACTTAATGATGAAAATAAATCTTCGGAAAATATAAAAGAAATAAGAAAGCAGATTTCTGATGATTGCGCTCGTGCCGGACAAACACGTCGAAAAGGATGTTATAAACTTGAAGTGCCCACAGGCGGGGGAAAAACTCTTGCAAGTTTTAGGTTTGCCGTTGAGATGGCAAAGAGACATGGCGCTGATAGAATAATTTACTGTATTCCTTTTACCACAATAATTGAACAAAATGCTAGTACAATAAGAAAAATAGTTGAAACAGATAAATCTGATAAAGGGAAAATGGTATTAGAACATCATTCTAATATATCTCAAACATCAAATGATACTGAAGAACTTAATCAAACTGAGCTTTATATGCAAAGTTGGGACGTTCCTATTATATTTACGACGAACGTACAGATTTTAGAGATTATGTTTGGACGCAAACCTACCAACACGAGAAAATTTCATCAATTGGCAAATTCAATAATTATTTTTGATGAGGTACAAGCGCTTCCAATAAAATGCGTTCATTTATTTAACAATGCGATAAATTATTTAGTTGATTTTTGTAATACTACTGTTGTTTTGTGCACTGCAACACAACCGTTGTTAGATAAAGTATGTCAAGAAAGAGGTTGTTTAAAACTTTCTGAAGAATCAAATATTGTTCAGAATAGAAATTGTATGTTTGATAGTTTGAAACGAGTAGAAATTAAACCTGAAATAAAAGATGTTGCTTATACAAGCGAAGAAATAGCTTCAAAAGCTATAGAATTTGTTAATGATAATGAGAACTGCCTAGTAATTTGTAATACAACAAAATCTGCAAAAGAAATTTTTGAGATTGTAAAAAACAAAGGTGATTATGAGGTTTATCATCTTAGCGCGAGAATGATGCCCGTTCACAGAAAGGTTGTTTTAAGAAAAATAAAAAGAAAATTAAATAGGAAAGAAAAAATTGTAGTTGTTTCCACGCAAGTTATAGAAGCCGGTATAGATATTGATTTTAATTGCGGTATTCGAGCATTGGCAGGATTGGATTCTATAATTCAAGCGGCTGGAAGAATTAATAGAAATGGAACTTTAAAAACTGATGATGGGAGTAATAAAAAAGGGGAACTATACGTTTATAATTTTAATGAAAATTTAGGCAAGTTAGAATATATTGAAAAAGGACGAAAAACTGCTAAAATTATTTTAAGAAGGTATCCTAATGCGGATTTGTTAGACAATAAAATAATCAAATATTATTATGCTGATTTCTTTTATCAAAAAGACCAGCAAAAAAAAATGCAATATCTGATCTGTGATGGAAATTGTGATGGAAATACTGAATTGGATTTATTATCTGAAAACCGCAACAACTATAAAGATGATGATAAATGTGGTCATCTTACGCTTAAGCAATCTTTTAAAGCGGCTTCAAATAATTTTAAAGTTATAGATGATATTGCAAGTCCTGTCTGCATTGAAATAAACCGAGTTCTTGAAATTATTAAAGAAATAAAGAGATCTTCTGATTTTAGAGAAAGATATAAACTTATAAAGAAACTTCATAAATATAGCGTTAATATCTATCCAAATCAATTTGAAAATCTGAGAGCAAGTAAAATAAATGAGGATTTAGATATTTATAGCATAAGCGATTGTTATTATGATAAAAACTTTGGCATTACGGAGGAAGCAACATTAGATAAAGGTGGCATATGCGTTTAATACATTATAAAAATGTTAAAATATTTACAGTCAAACAGCAACATTAGATAAAGGAGGCATATGTGTTTAATACTCCAAAAAACACGATAGCGTTTAAAGTGTGGGGAAAATTTGCATTATTTACTGATCCGATTACAAAATTGGGCGGAGAAAAATGTTCGTATCAAATTCCTACTTACGAGGCAATTAAAGGGATTACAGAATCAATTTATTGGAAACCGACATTTGTTTGGATTATAGATAAAATCCGTGTTATGAAGTCCATAGAGATGGAAGCTAAAGGTGTGAGA
>NZ_JAIXMZ010000080.1:0-4737 GCF_020328025.1 Candidatus Endomicrobiellum pyrsonymphae
ATAGTCGATCCATCTTGCACTACATCCTCTGCTGTCCCAACAGTTTTAATGTCGTTCTCAAATATACTCAACTCTACATTCCTTCCTAGCCCACTTACCCCGCTCTCACTATTCTTGTTTCCTCCGCATGAACTCAACACCAAACTAAATACTACAACTACGCTTACCATCTTCTTGAAATTAATCATTCTAAATCCTCTTTCGTTCTTGTAGTCTAGACTCTTTAAATCCTTCTTACTTTTCTTACTTTGTACTTCAGAATCTAAACTCTATTTTCGTACTCTTCTAAATAATCAATTATAACTATTGTCATTATACAAATTTAATCCATTACTTTTAACATTTCAACTTTAAAAATTATACAAATGCACAACTCGTAAATAAAAGCATCCCAACAATTCAAGCTGCTACTGCAATGCCTATCGTTGTTTGCAGAGCAACATTGTTACCTCTTCTCTTTGCCTATTCTGTTCACACCTTTTATTTTATACAACTAATTCTATATCTGCAAATGCCATCCGCGTTTTTGCCAGATTGTTTAAAAAGATACTAAAAAATAATGGAGTATTTATTCGCTTTGAGTTTTAGTGACTTGTAGTTGCAATTCTGCTGTCCTAGAGCGCGAGATAGAGAATGCGCTCAGCGACAAGAATTCTTGGTACTTTTGTTTTGTCTGACAAAAATACGGAAAAATTTTCAACATGATATCTAATAAAATTTGGTATAATTGTCTCAAGTTTAGGATTAAAAATAGGGAGAATCTAAAATGAACGCGGTAATCGGAACATCTTTAGGAACAATCAAAATTAAACTTCTTCCAAAAATTGCCTCTTTAATTGTAGCAAATTTTGTTGAGCTTTCGGAAGGAACGAAAGAATTTACAGATTCTAAAACAGGCAAGGTAGTAAAAAGGAAATTTTATGACGGATTGATTTTTCACAGAGTTATCTCAGAGTTTATGATACAAAGCGAAGATCCGCTGGGAACAGGTGCGGGTGGTCCTGGGTACAAGTTTAAAGATGAAATAGATTCATCGTTAAGGTTTGGTAAACCCCGGTATTTTGGCGATGGCAAATGCATGATATAACATAAATGGTTCGCAATTTTTTATAACAGAAGTTTCAACCCCATGGCTTAACGATAATCATACAATTTTCAGACAAGTTGCCGAAGGATTGGATATAATAAAAAAATAGAAAGAACGGAACTTGATTTCTCAGATAAGCCAATTGATCTCGTGTTGATTAAAAATGTAACTACTGAAAAAAAGGAATCTCAATGAAAAGAGTTGTATTTATAACAGCTTCTGAAGTTTTTAGAGATGAGGAATATTACAAACCCAAACAAGCGCTTGAAAACGCCGGCGTTGAAGTCATAACAGCAAGTACAAAAATCGGAGAGCTTGTAGGAAAATTTGGTTTTAAAGCAACAAGCGCCCTTTTAATTGAAAACGTTTCCTCTAACGACTTTGACGCAATAGTCTTTATCGGAGGCGGTGGCGCTAGCGTTTTTTTTGATAATGAATCCGCTTTAAGTCTTGCAAACGATTTTTTCAAACAAGGGAAACCGACAGCTGCAATATGTATAGCAAGCGTTACACTTGCAAATGCGGGAGTTTTGAAAGGTAAAAAAGCAACTGTCTTTGTTGACGGTAAAGAGTCTTTAATAAAAGCCGGCGCATTATATACAGGAAAACCTTTAGAAATTGACGGAAACATTATTACGGCAAATGGTCCCGAAATTGCGGAAGACTTTGGTAAAGCTATTTTGAAAGCGCTTAATTAAAAATAATAATCTAATAAAAATATTCTTTTTTTCATTTTTTTAAATCTTTTTTGCTAAATGAATATGAAAGTAATTCGGATATTTTAAATATTTTTAAACTTCCGTTTCTTTCGTTAATAATTGTGTCGACAGTTGAGGCAAGTTCTAAAATAACTTGACGACATGCGTATTGATTTTATATATGACTTTGCCCACTTTGTAAGCAGTTTGTAAGTTCTTATTGCAAACCAACGACAAAACTGTTATATTTATTGTACATAATTTTACTGCATAATCAAAAAATTTGGCGAGATTGTTATCCAGCACTATAGTGTTTCTTTAAAAAAGTGGCGCTAAAATAAAAAGGGGGAATTTTCACGTGAAGCAATATATAGCTCACATTTCCCTAATATCTAAATCTAAATTTATCAAAACCTATAGATAGAAACAAAATAGGAAATAGTATGATGACATTACTCTTAAAAAGAAGACATAATATGATGACATTACGTTTAAAAAAATGTGTAAGCTTGTTTGTTTGCCTTTCTCTGCTCGTTTCGGCATGCTCGCCCGATAAATCTAGCAAAGCTGGCGAGTTCACTAGAAACACTAAAGTTGAAGTAGGAGAAGAAGAACAGACAACAACAATCGTAGAAGATGAAAAAGAGGAAGAACTATTACCACACAATTCCGGTAACTCCTTCTGCGATAAACATAAATGGTGCAGTGTTCCCAGGGATACGTGGGGAACTATCACATCGGACCGTGAAATCGGGAAAGTCGGAGGATTTAGCGTAACGCCAAAAAGATTGGCAGTAAGCATAGGCATAGGCATCACAGTCGTAGTTTTGGGAACAGTTGCTGTGGGGGTTTGGTATAAGTGGAGGAAGAAGTCTTCAACTCAACAACAACCGGCGCAAGACAATGTCAACGCCAACGCCGACAACGGCAACAACATCATTGTCAACAACAACGAAGGCGGAGGCAAAGACACACTCACCGGCACAGGCACCGACAAAGATGGCAAAGGCGACAGCGCTGGCGAGGAAGGGAAGAAGAAAGGAGCGGAGCAGAAGAAGCAATAAGCAGAGAAGAAAGCATAGGAGAAGAAGCCGAAGGCGAAAGAAGGGAAAGAGAAAGAGAAAGAGGAAAGTGGCGAGAGCGAAGGCGACGGAGAAGGCGGAGGCGTCGACAAGAATAAAAGTGACGATGAAAGCAACGAAGTCAGCGGGGGTTTGCGGAAGCTGTTGCGGAGGCGCTACCGGTGATGATGGGGAATCTGGAGAAGTGGCGGCTGAAGAATGATGCTAATGGTTTGTCGGTAGCTAAGCTGGCGAGGAAGGTGGCGAAGGTGGGGTTGGTGGCGTGAGAGGAGACAGTAATTGAGGAGAGGGAAGAAATATTGCCGAGTCCGGCTGTGATGGAGACGACAAAGATGGAAATAATGGCGATTAAGAAGGTGGTGCTGAGGAAGGCGATGAAAATGCCGGGGGTGACGGCGGAAATGGGGATGGAGAAGTCGAGGGAACATAAGATACTAGTGAGAAAGTTGATAAAGGCGTTGCTGAGGAAGTGGGCGAAGTACGTTGAGAAGAAGTGTGCTATATCTAATGAGGAGATATTAAAGACGGCGAAAGCGGGTATAGAGAAGCTGAGGGGAAGGGGAGGGGACTAATCTGTCTGTTTAATGTAGCAATATGGCGAAAATGGCAGAATGCTTGAGGAATGTAACCTAAAATACAAAATCAGCCGTTCTGTTTCGCGTTGTACCTTTGAAACCTTATAGCTTTAAAATCGTTCCATTCGTTAAAACTTCTTCGCTGTGAAATTGTTTTAAAAATGTCCCTTTTCCCTTTGCGAATTTGGTTGTCTAGGTTTATTACAGGAATTTCCGCTAAATTGAACGTCTTAAAGGACAGAGTCCTCGACTTTGTAAGGTCAATTTTTACTTTATCGTTTATTTTGCGCGGGTTATAACTGCAAGGCACAAGGGAACTTAGTTCCAGGTCGTTACACTTGCGTTTCTCTGTATGTCATGATATAATGCTACTCATATGCTTCTCCATGTGAGCTGATTTGGGAACTTAGTTCCGAACTTTGTTCATTGGAACTTTGTTCCTTTTGAGATAGTGTTTCTTTAAAAAATTGTCCCCCGGGACTTTGTCCCTTGGGAACTTAGTTCCTTAAGTCATTGGCTCTTTACTATAAAGTCACATTAGCCGTTTTTTGGGGATCTTTTGATTGATTTTAGATTATAATCTTTGATGATTTTAGATTAAATTGTTAAAAAATTTGATATAATTACGATAGTTGTAGCTTGATTTGTCAAAAGTTTTGATTTGGTATAGTTGATTTTTTTATAAATGCAAAACAAAAAAAGTGGCGCTAAAATAAAAGAGGGAAATTTCACGTGAAGCGATACATAGTCCACATTCTCTTAATCTCTAAATTTATCAAAACCTATAAATAGAAACAAAAGAGGAAATAATATGATGACATTACATTTAAGAAAATGTGTAAGCTTGTTTGTTTGCCTTTCTCTGCTCCTTTCGGCATGCTCAAACTCCAATAACAAGTTAGCTAGAAATAAAGTAAAGTTGGCTTATGACATATGTTCAAATAAGGGTAATGTTATTGTGAAGGTAGGAGAGCCTATTACACGTATAGGTGACATGAATTGTGTAAAAAAGAACGGCAAGGCAACGTGTACAAAAAAAGATAACTCTCCGTGTGAGTTGAAAAAAGTTGAGCTGTGCAACGAACTAGGTAAAGATTGTAAAGATTTTGAAATTGGCGTGACCCCGGTACCGTGCAATGAATCAAGCGATAAATCAAAAGATGCATGTCTTCCTATGAAACTAAGAGAAAAGAAGGAGCGGGAGAAAGGCAAACAAACAAGCTTACACATTTTCTTAAATGTAATGTCATCATATTATTTCCTCTTTTGTTTCTATTTATAGGTTTTGATAAATT
>NZ_JAIXMZ010000081.1:0-4727 GCF_020328025.1 Candidatus Endomicrobiellum pyrsonymphae
TTTAATGCATCTGCAATAATGAGAAGTTCCATTAAATTCTCATTTACAGGAGAACTTGTAGGTTGAATTATATAACAATCCATGCCTCTTACATTATCAACAATTTTAACCTGCACCTCGCCATCGCTAAAACGCCCGACCGTCGCTCCACTTAACTCAACTCCAAGTTCCTTCGTAATCTGTTTTGCAAGATCAATATTAGCGTTGCCTGTAATAATCTTAAGTTCCATAGCACCTCCTTATTGTACTTTCTCTAAAATATATAATTTAATTTAGAGTTTTATTTTGCGTTTTAATTCTTGCTTTGCTCTGGCTATCGCAAGCTTTCCCGACGGAACATCGCACGTTACGGTTGATCCAGCCGCAATTAAAGCTCCCTGTCCTATTCTAACCGGCGCTACAAAATTAACATTAGAACCAACAAACGATTTTGAACCTATAATCGTTTGATGTTTGTTTATCCCATCATAATTACAAGTTATTGTCCCGGCCCCTATATTTACATCTTCGCCAACATACGCATCGCCTATGTAAGAAAGATGATTCACTTTTGAATTTTTTGATATTACGGCTTTTTTTGTTTCAGAAAAATTACCTACTTTAACATTATTTCTTAAAATGGATCCCGGTCTTATATGTGAAAACGGACCTATTTTAACTTTTTTGCCTATAACAGCGCCATCTACATAAGAGTACAATATAATACTATCGTCGCCAATCTTTGAATTTGTTATGTAGCTTGCACCTTTTACTGTACAACTCCTGCCTATTGAAACTCCAGTGTCTATAAAAACTCCGGGGTAAATTACAGTATCCCTGCCAATTCTTGCATCATAAGATATATGTACATTATTCGCATCTATAATGCTGATGCCGCTATCTAAAAGTTCTTTGACTTTTTTATCTTTTAGTATTAACTCTGCCTGCGCAAGTTCTGCCCTATTATTTATACCTTTAACTTCATTTTTATCTTTAACCACAATTAAAGAAATCTTTTTGCCAAACCCCCTCAATATGGCAACTGTATCTGTTATATAATATTCTTTTTTTGCATTATTTGGTTTAACTTTCGAAAGAGCTTTCCACAAATTTTTATTAAAGCAATAAATACCTGAATTTATTTCTTTTATTTGCTTCTCAGCAACGCTTGCGTCTTTTTCTTCAACTATTTTTTCTAAAAATCCGTTATTTTTCACAATTCTACCATAACCAAAAGAATTCTCAACTTCCGCAGATAAAACTGTAACAGCAGACACCGTTTTTTTATTGCTTTTTACCAAAGATGCCAATGTAGAAGATTTAACCAAAGGTACATCGCCACTTATCACCAAAACATTGCTATCACAATCTTTTAAAACTTTTTCGGTCTGCATTACAGCATGCGCCGTTCCAAGCTGTTCTTTTTGATAGACAAATTTTATGTTGCTGCTAACACCTGATAAATATTTTTCAACGATTTCGGAGTCGCATCCTAAAACAACAACTATATTGTCAGGCTTTAAAGCAGAAACTGAATCTACAACCCATTTTACCAAAGGCTTACCAGAAAGCTTGTGCATAACCTTAGGTAAAGAAGATTTCATTCTTATACCAGCGCCTGCTGCAAGTATTACAGCTGAAAAGTTTTTCATTTATAAATCCAAACCCTCCCCTTTTTTATAGAATAAACATTTCTCATCTTTAAGGGAAGAATTCTTTCATTCTACATCCTTTTGCATTATAACAAAAATATCTTAAAATAACAAAAGTACCAAAATTCTTGCCGCTGAGCTTCATTTGCTTCATGTTTTTAGACAATTTTAGAACTTGCGAGAAATCTTATAAGATTTATATGGGATTTCGCTTTAAACAACTAAAATTGCTGATTCTAAAAAATGCTCCACTCATAACCTCGCGCTCTAAAGTGACGCAACTACAAATCACTCATGATCAAAAATCAAAAAAAATTTGTAATGGCTTTTTGATTTTTATATAATGAAAGGTACGTGGAGGATATTAATGTTTGTTGGGGTTGAATTATCGATGAAGATTTAAGCGAGGAATTGTTCCTTAAAAAACAAGTATGAAAAGAAATACTGATGATGAAATAAACTTAAATTTTTGACGCGGATGACAATTTTCAGAACAGGAAAAATGACATTATAGCCCAATATAAAGTTTACGAATATCAGCTTTTTCTGTTTCCAGATAATGCAAAGAAAAAAATCAAAGAAGAATACAGTGATTATAGTAACAAACAGCGCTGGAATTTAGATTCTAACTGTTTGGAACCTCTTAAAAATTCCTCAATGACAGCATAAACGACAACATACTTTAAGAACATTGTCGCCTTTCAGATTTCTCATTCTATCCTCATTCGTCACGCCACCAAAAAAAGGGCTTTAGCAGAATGAGCTGCCAAAGCCCTCTATAAAGATTATTTTTCTCCAACCCTATTTCTTCTTACCTTTTTTGCCTGCTTCATTGGCAGTCTTTTTTACAACTTTTTTGCCTGCTTCATTGTCAATTTTTTTTACAGCTTTTTTTGCTTGCTTCTTTCCACCTCTACTCATTACTGACCTTGCAATATCGCCCTGTTTGTCAATAAAATAAAGAAATCCCTTCTCTTTTCTCACGCCAACTTTTGTTACTTTCGAAGGCTTACCACCCTTCTTTCCGCCTCTCGCCATCAAAGCTCTTGAAACATCGCCTTGTTTGTCGATGAAATAGAGATATCCCGATTCTCTTTTCACTCCAACTTTCTGTACTTTCTCTGCCATTTTACACCTCCTGTAGTGCAAATGCTTTTATTGTCCTTCGCCGGTTTTCACCGAGTTTGTATTCTGCTGAATATTTTCTTTTTTTGTAATTATTTTATCGCTGAGCCAACCATCCACAATATCTTTGGAAAATCTATATTGTCTTCCTATCTTGGATGCCGGAATCTTTTTCATTCTTATCAAACTATATATCTTTGACTTTCCTATTCCCAAATACTCAGAAAGCTCTTTGATGTCCATTATTTGCTTGCTTGGTATATTTTGTATTTTTTCCATGTTTCATTCTTCTTTATCATTAGCTCATATTTGATGTTAAAATGATATAAATTTTATCATATTTTGTCAAGTACCATGTTTTAACATTAAACAATATTGTTAACCTTTGTTTATCAAGTTTCATTATCATATATTTGTGTTTATTATTTTAACTATATTTTAATATCAACTAATGATAATAAGCGTTACTTATTACTTTTTAGGATTATATACGTACACAGATGGTTCTAGCATATCCATACCTTTCTATACACATTTGGAAATATATATTTTGCAATCTTGTACGTTGTTAAAACGTCAGTCATCGCTCTATGGCTAAGTTCCACATATCAACACCTCAACACCTGTCGCATTTGCAATATCGCCAAGCTTGTTAGATTCAAAACTAAAATATTGTCTTGCAAGGTTTGATGTATTTGCGAGCATTCTTGTGAAATACGAGCTTTTCATATCTTTGCTCAACGCCATTACATACCTTAAGCATTGCAATCTCTACTATCTTAGCGCCTTTTGAAAGATCAAGCCCCGTTGTTTCTATAATCTAAAAAAACTAAATTATCCGGCGCTTTTGTAAAAATAGATTTTATATTCGTTTGATATTTCATTTAATATTCCGTCGCTTTTAAAAAAATAATAAATATTGACAGATAGGTAAGACACGAAAAAGTAATCCAAAAAACTTATTCAACAATGCTTTACGTTTTGCTTTAAATACATGGCAACCTAATGTGTAAGAGTATTCAAATAAAATTAAAAATATTAAAGCCAAAAAAACAAAGTAGGACGTTTTTGCCTAAAGGCGATAATTTTGATAATATAAACATGTGGCTGTATCACAACCACATAAAATTGACTTAACGACAGACCAAAAGAAGTTTTTAATTATACTCTGTTACATGGTCAATTTGAAAAAGAATAATTAAAATATTGGTATTTTATTATGGAACAGAAAGAATATTTATCAGCTGATGATATAAAGATTAGGTTACTTGATTATCTTACTCAAAAAAATAAAAACGCTGTTTTTGCAAATGAGGTTTTGTTTTCTCAAAATAAAAGAAGAGCTGATTTAGTTCGTTTATTGAATAAGACATTAACGGCTTTTGAGATAAAAGGTGATTTGGATAATACAAGTAAATTGAGGAAACAAATTAGTGATTATATTAATACTTTTGATAAAGTATTTGTGATAACCACAAAAAAAATCTAAATCAGGTTACCAACAAAATAAAATTTAAAAATGTAGGTATTTTCTTATATGACGGAGATTTTAGACGGATAAAAGAAGCGGAAACAAATAAGGTTAAAAAAAGAGATTTGGTATGCATCATAGATAGAAGTACCTTATTAAGAGAATTGAAACTAAAAAATAGAAATGTTAGTATTGATAAAATTAGGAATATCGCAGCTAAAAAAATACAATTATCACAGTTAAAAAGAATCAGTTATGATAGATTATACACAAGATACGCACAGTTGTTTGAATTGTTTGAAAAGGATAGGATGAAAAACAAGACAACTCTCGATGATTTACTTAATTTAACTGGCAGTGTTGGAAGTCTGAGATAAAATGTTAGCTCTGAGCGTAATTGCTAAATTTAGTCTTACTGAAATCCAAAAACTTGGAGACATACCAGCTGGAATCCCTGAGGAAGTAAGATCTATTTGTTTTATGCCCCAACAATCTTCACC
>NZ_JAIXMZ010000014.1:0-19935 GCF_020328025.1 Candidatus Endomicrobiellum pyrsonymphae
AACCAGTTAAATGAACCAGTTAAATGCCTCAGTATAATTTTGTTGAACTCCGTCTCCATTTGCATACATCACTCCCAGATTATACTGAGGCATTTAACTGGTTTGAAAAAGCGGCGGACCAAGGACTTGCAGGGGCTCAGTATAATCCTGCGCGACTCCGAGACCTAAGTTATACATTCGACCCAGATTATACTGAGCCCCTGCAAGTCCTTGGTCTGCCGCTTTTTCAAACCAGTTAAATGCCTCAGTATAATCTGGGAGTGATGTATGCAAATGGAGACGGAGTTCAACAAAATTATACTGAGGCATTTAACTGGTTTGAAAAAGCGGCGGACCAAGGACTTGCAGGGGCTCAGTATAATCTGGGTCGAATGTATAACTTAGGTCTCGGAGTCGCGCAGGATTATAAGGAAGCATTGAAATGGTATCAAAAATCAGCGGACCAAAGACTTGCACTAGCTCAGTTGGGGCTTGGAGTGATGTATTACAGTGGAGAAGGAGTTCAACAAAATTATACTGAGGCGTTTAACTGGCTTAAAAAAGCGGCGGACCAAGAACTTGCACTGGCTCAGTGTGGGCTTGGAGGGATATATTATAGTGGAGAAGGAGTTCAACAAAATTATAACGAAGCAGTAAAGTGGTATCAAAAAGCAGCGGACCAAGGAGATGCAACGGCTCAGTATAATCTGGGTCGAATGTATAACTTAGGTCTCGGAGTCGCGCAGGATTATAAGGAAGCATTGAAATGGTTTCAAAAATCAGCGGACCAAGGACATGCAGGGGCCCAGTATGGGCTTGGAGTGATGTATCACTTAGGTCTCGGAGTCGCGCAGGATTATAAGGAAGCGATTAAATGGTATCTAAAATCAGCGGCACAGGGAAATGCTAAAGCTGAGTATAACTTAGAATGGATGAGTGAACATACAAAGTATCGGGAGCAATTTTTTGAGGAAATGCTAAAGCTAAGTATAACTTAGAATGGATGTATCGCAACGAAGCATTAAAATTGATATATCACAATAACGAAGCAGTTAAAAAAGATGCGAGTGACATTAACGTTAAAATTAAATAGACAAATGGCGACTCAAAGTAGAGAATAACCGCACAAATGGTATGATCTTCGTCTATCAGACATGGTTTGTTTTTATTGCGTGAAAAGGTTGCGACTTTGAGCAAAACATATCTATCAGGAATTGGCGGTAGCGGTAAAGCCCATTATTTGTTTGAGCGTATGTCTGAAATACAAGAGATTAGCTCCGATAAAAATTTGGGTTTGCGGGTCTTTGCTTTTGTCAAAGACGACGAGCTTAGTTCGTTTTGCGATGATTTACATTCTTTTTGTTCTGATTCGCAACAACATCCAAAAACTTCTTCTGCAACTAAATCAACTCCCAACATATTTACGCTACCTTCCGATGATGCGCAACAAAGGGCTTTTACGATAGATAAAATAAAAAATTTAAAAAATTTTATTATCTGCGCAACTGACATTTCAATTAATTCTCAGGTTTCAAATCCAAAAACAAACATTGGTATTACTGTAGTTAAAAATCAAAAATGTGATTTTAATAATTTAATTCTAT
Organism: Candidatus Endomicrobiellum pyrsonymphae; assembly: GCF_020328025.1. Taxonomy (NCBI): domain Bacteria; kingdom Pseudomonadati; phylum Elusimicrobiota; class Endomicrobiia; order Endomicrobiales; family Endomicrobiaceae; genus Candidatus Endomicrobiellum; species Candidatus Endomicrobiellum pyrsonymphae. The sequence goes on from NZ_JAIXMZ010000014.1 coordinate 1,584, forward strand.
CATTCTATTCTTTTGGTTATACGAGGACAAGTTTTGTTGAAGATAAAATGCAATTTGCCGTAAGAGGCGACATTATAGATGTTTGGCCTGCGGCAAGCGAAGCTCCTGTTAGAATTCTTTTTGAGTATGATTCAATTGGCGCAATAAGAGTCTTTAATCAAGAGAGCCAGCTTTCGAACGCTTTTATTGATGATATTAAAATATTGCCTGTTAGTCTTTCGGAGCGCAACTTCACAATTAAAGATTATTTTGAAAGCTCTTCAGATGTAACCCTTAAGAGTTTTTCTCAAGAGTCTAATACAATTTTGTATTTTGATTATCCCATCGACAAAGAGATGGAGAAGTCTTTCGAGCGATACAATCTTTTTATTAACGATACATTAAATGAAAGATCCCAATATCAAGAGTATAAAAGTTTTGCAGGTTTTCAAGGCGACATTAACTTTTTTATAAAGTCGCTTAAAAGCTTTGCTGAAAACGGAGTTACAATAAAAATTTATTGCGCAAATGAGGGCGAGCGCGAACGTGTTATAGACATTTTTTACGAAAATCGTTGGAATTATAAAGAACCTGAATTTTTATATGGAAATTTGTCGCAAGGATTTTGGTTAGAAAGTAAAAAAATTGCATGTATTTCAAGTCGTGAAATGCTCTATAAGAAAAAGCCTGTCAGTTTTCCAAAAATAAAAGGAGGGAAGCGTTTAGAGGGAGTTTGGGAAATATCCGCCGGTGATTATGTAGTCCATGAAAAATATGGAATAGGACGCTATATAGGATTGAAAACAATTTCGCGAGAGGGTAACACTTCAGAGTATTTGTGCGTAGAATACAAAAATGCAGACAAGTTATACGTTCCGCTCGAAGAAATAAAAACAGTAACAAAATATGTTGGCGTTGAGGGTGTTAAACCCAAATTGTATTCTATGGATACCTTAGCTTGGGAAAGAGTAAAATCAAGAGCGCGTGAAGCAGTCGCTGCATTTGCGAAGGAACTTCTAAAACTTTACACGCAAAGAAGTTTAGTTAGAAGAAATCCTTTTGGACAGGAAACTCCTTGGGAAAAAGAGCTTGCAGATGCATTCCCTTACGATGAAACTTTGGATCAACTTAAAGCAATAGAAGATATAAGGAGTGATTTTTATAAACCTTATCCTATGGAAAGACTTATCTGTGGCGATGTAGGTTACGGTAAAACTGAGGTTGCAATACGGGCTGCGTTTAAAGTAGCGCAAGAAGGAATGCAGGTTGCAGTGTTGGTACCCACTACAGTTTTAGCTCAACAGCATTACAACACTTTTTACAACAGACTTTCTATTTTTCCAACAAAAGTTGCCATACTTAGTAGATTTCAAACTAAAGCAAAACAAAAAGAAATAACGCACGATTTAGAAAAAGGTAATATCAATATTATTGTAGCCACTCACAGGCTTTTGCAGAAAGACGTGCAGTTTAAAAATTTAGGATTATTGATCATCGATGAGGAGCATAAGTTTGGCGTAAAGCAGAAAGAGAAAATTAAATCTATGAAGAAAAATATAGATATTTTGATGCTTTCGGCAACGCCAATCCCGAGAACGTTGTCATCGGCATTGGCAGGATTTAGAGATTTGTCGTTAATAGAAACGCCCCCTTTTGGAAAACTGCCGATAGAAACAAATCTTGCATTGTATAGCGATAAGCTAGTTAAAGATATTATTGAAGCTGAAGTGTCTAGAAATGGGCAAGTTTTTTATGTTTATAACAAAGTTGAAACAATTTTGACAAAAGCAAAAGAAATTAAAAAACTTGCGCCTAATATCAAACTTGGCGTTATACACGGACAGATGAAAGCGAAAGACATTGAAAATATTATGTGGAAATTTATAAATTTGGAATTAGATGTTTTATTTGCCACTACAATAATTGAATCCGGATTGGATATTCCGTCAGTCAATACGATGATAATTGAAGAAGCGGAAAATTTTGGGTTGTCGCAGCTTTATCAATTAAGAGGAAGAATAGGGAGAGACAGAAAAAAAGCATATTGTTATTTATTCTATAAAAACAACGCTTTAAGCGACGAAGCTGCTAAAAGACTTGAAGCAATGAGAGAGTTTAGCGAATTGGGTTCAGGTTTTAAACTTGCTCTTAAAGATTTGGAGATAAGAGGAGCCGGAGGCATACTTTCTTCAAGTCAGCATGGTTTTGTAAAAGATATGGGTTATGATATGTTTGCCAAACTCCTTGAAGAAGAAGGCAAAAAGATTAAAGGTGATAAATTCGTACAGGAACAAAATGATACAACAATATGTTTGCAAAATAATGCTTTAATCCCAAACACATATATTGAAGATGAAAATATAAGAATTTTGTTTTACAGGAAGCTTTCTAATGCCAATGATATACAATCTATAGAAAATATAAAAAATGAATTGCTAGATCGTTTCGGAAAAATTCCTAACGAAACTCATACGTTGTTTGAAATAACAAAATTGAGATTGGAAGGCAAAAAACTTAATATTGAAAGAATATCTGAAGATAACAACTACATATATTTATATTTCTCTAAGAATGCAGATTTTTCACAATCTAATATTGTAAAACTTGTAGCTGACTATTCTCAAATAATAGAGTTTATAGCTGGCAAATATTGCGCCTTTAAATTGAAAAAAGTTGTGATTAACAAAGATACTATTTCGTATTTACAGCAATTCTTGTCGCGATTAGGATTTTATATGTTTAAATAGCAGTATTTTTTAGTATAATCGCCTCTAGAAGAAAAAATTAGCGCCTTGAGTTGTAATCCATAATATTGAGAATCATAAAATTATATATTTGCAGGAGAACACAACATGAATCTTACAATCAAATCGCAAGAGGCTTTAGCTAGCGCGCAAAATATAGCGTTAGAATATGGCAACCAAGAAATTACTCCTGAGCATCTTTTATGCGCTTTAGTTAAACAGCAAGATGGTACAGTTGGCGCGATAATAAAAAAATTTGCGGCAACAGATCAAGAAGATATGTTGTTTGCAAATATATCAAAGGACTTGCTTTCAGATATTGAAAAGAAAACAAAAGTAATAGGCGGCAATTTATTTCTGTCGCAAGTTTCAACAAAGATTTTAAATAATGCAGAAAAAAATGCTAAAAATTTAAAGGATGAATTTGTTTCAACGGAGCATATTCTTATCACCATAGCTGAAGAGAGTTCTGAAAATGCTGCGAAAATATTAAAGAAATATGGACTTACGAGAGATGTTATTTTAAAAATGCTCGTCAATATAAGAGGCGAACAAAGAGTTACAGATCAAAATCCAGAGGATAAGTATCAGGCCTTGGAAAAGTATGGAAGAAATTTAACTGATTTGGCAAAGCGTGGAAAACTTGATCCCGTTATAGGAAGAGACGAAGAAATACGCAGATGTGTTCAAGTTTTATCAAGAAGAACGAAAAATAATCCTGTCATAATCGGCGAACCCGGCGTAGGCAAAACTGCAATAGTGGAAGGATTGGCGCAACGTATAATTTCGGGCGATATTCCTGAGAGTTTAAAAGATAAAAAGGTAATAGCTTTAGATTTGGGAGCTTTGATAGCCGGCGCAAAATATAGGGGGGAATTTGAGGATAGACTTAAAGCGGTTCTCAAAGAAATTCAGTCTGCCCAAGGAAGAATAATTCTTTTTATCGACGAATTGCATACCATAGTTGGCGCAGGCTCTGCCGAAGGAGCTGTTGACGCTGCCAATATGCTAAAGCCTATGCTTGCGCGCGGCGAACTTAAACTTGTTGGAGCTACAACGCTTGACGAGTATAGAAAGTATATTGAAAAAGACGCGGCTTTAGAAAGACGTTTTCAGCCCGTATTTGCCGGTGAACCGTCCGTTGAGGATACCATTGCAATTTTAAGAGGAATAAAAGAAAAATACGAAGTGCATCACGGCGTAAAAATAAAGGATTCAGCGTTAGTTGCAGCGGCAACGCTTAGCGCAAGATATATAACCGACAGATATCTTCCTGATAAAGCAATAGATTTGGTTGACGAGTCTGCAAGCAAATTGAGAATAGAAATAGATTCTATGCCTACTGAGCTTGACGCTGTAGAACGTAGATTGAGGCAACTTGAAATTGAGAAGCAGGGTGTAAAAAAAGAGACTGATGCCTTGTCAAAAGAGCGTCTTGCAAATATGGAAAAAGAAATCGATAAACTAAAGCATGATTTTGCTGGCATGAAGGCGCATTGGGAAAAAGAGAAATCGTCAATTTCAGAAATAAGACAACWTAAAGAAGAAATTGAAAACACGAAAATTGAAGAACAAAGGTTAGAAAGATCTGGCGATTTAAATGCTGTTGCGGAAATTCGTTACGGAAAGATCCCTCAAATGAAAAAACACCTTGAAGAAGAAAACAAGAAACTTCTTAAATTGCAAAAAGAAAAAAAGATGTTAAAAGAGGAGGTTGATGAAGAAGACATTGCTGAAGTTGTAAGTAAATGGACTGGCATACCAGTTACGCGTATGATGGAAGGCGAAATGCAGAAACTTCTTAAAATGGAAGATAAACTGCATGAAAGAGTTGTTGGTCAAGAAGAAGCTATAACCGCAATTGCAAACGCTGTGCGTCGTTCACGCTCTGGTCTTTCAGATCCAAATAGCCCCATAGGCTCGTTTTTATTTTTGGGACCTACAGGCGTTGGAAAAACTGAACTTGCAAAAGCTCTTGCCGAGCTTCTATTTGATGATGAAAAAAATATAGTAAGAATTGATATGTCGGAATATATGGAAAAACACAGTGTTTCTCGTTTAATAGGCGCGTCTCCTGGATATGTTGGTTTTGAAGAAGGGGGGCAGTTGACGGAAGCTGTGAGAAGAAGACCATACTGTGTTGTTTTGTTTGACGAGGCTGAAAAAGCAAATCCTGAAGTATTTAATGTCATGCTTCAGTTGCTCGATGACGGCAGACTTACGGATGGACAAGGCAGAACAGTCGATTTTAAAAATACTGTTGTAATTATGACATCAAATATAGGGTCGCAATATATTCATGGCAATGATAATTATGAAGATATGAAAACCAAAGTCGTACGAGAACTTCATAACTTTTTCAGACCAGAATTTTTAAACAGAATAGACGAAATAATAATATTTAAAAATTTAAACGAACAACAATTAAATAAAATTATAGACATACAAATTAAGTCGTTTGAAGAGCGTCTTACGGCAAGGAAAATACATATAGAACTGACAGATAAAGCAAAAGATTTTATTTCTGCAAAAGGGTATGATCCTGCTTTTGGCGCAAGACCATTAAAAAGAGCAATACAAACGTATTTATCAAATCCTCTTTCTTCAAAACTTATTTCAGGAGAATTCAAAGAAATGGATAACGTTATCGTAGATTGTCCAAAGAAAGACAAAGATTCTTTGGAATTTAAAAAGAAATGTATGTAGTCGATTATACGTCGTCCATTTTTATGTAAGTGTTGTTGCCTTGCATAAGTAGTACATAAGCGCGCAGATATAACGAAGAAAGTTATGCTACGCGTTTTTTTCTGAGCAAAAAATATGCTATAATTGTACCTACGTCCATGTTAAAAAAATGAGAAATATTTGCGAAAACATAGAATTCATTAAAGACACTATAAATTCAATCAAAAATGCTTCTGTTGCCGTTGATATTATTGCGGTAACTAAGACTTTTTCTTGTCAAGATGTTTCTGAAGCTTTAAAATGTGCGATAAAACACATAGGGGAGAGTAAAATACAGGAAGCATTGCCTAAATTTGAGCAGCTTGGCGCGTCTCTTGCTGGTGTGACAAAGCATTTCATAGGGCGCTTGCAGTCAAATAAAGCAAAAAAAGCAGTAGAAAATTTTGATTTGATACATTCCTTGGATAGCATAAAACTTGCCGAAGATATAAATCGTTGTGCGGCAAGCAGTGGTAAAGTACAACATTGTCTTATAGAAGTCAAAGTTTCTCTTGAACCTTCAAAAACAGGCGTCAGTCCTCAAGACGCTAAAGAATTTTACAAACAATGTCAGGCGTTTCCAAACGTTTTAGTTAGAGGATTGATGATTATAACCCCTTACAGCCAAAACCATGAAGATTCTAGACCTTATTTTAAACAAGTATATAATTTATTTGAAGATATAAAAAAATCTTTTGATAAACCGAGTTTTGATGTTTTGTCTATGGGCATGTCCGGCGACTATAAAATTGCTGTTGAAGAAGGTTCCACTATGGTGAGAATTGGTTCGGCAATATTTGGGGAAAGAAATTATGGAAATAAGTAAAAAACTTTTTTTTATCGGTTCAGGGAATATGGCTCAAGCTATTATAAGCGGATTGTTAGAAGCAAAACTTGTTAAAGCCGGAAATATTGTTTGCAATGATGTGGTTAAAGAAAAAGTATTAAATCTTCAACAAAAATTTGGCGTTTCAATTGCTGAAGATAAGGGTGAAGCTATAATAGGCGCCGATATAATTTTTCTTTCAATAAAACCTCAGAATATGCCTAAAGTGTTTGATGAAATAAGAAATTTTGTAAAAAGAAAAGCTATTGTTATTTCCATTGCGGCAGGAATAACAACTAGATTTATTGAAGACAGTATTCAAAAAGAGGTAGCTGTTGTAAGGGCGATGCCAAATACGCCGGCTCTTGTGCGTTCCGGTTCTACGGCTGTGTGCAGAGGCAGATTTGTTTTGGATGAGCAACTTCAAAAAGCAAAAAGTTTATTTTCTTCTATAGGAAAAGCAGAAATTCTTGAGGAAAAACATTTTGATGCTATTACAGCTTTGTCCGGTTCCGGTCCCGCGTATATATTTTATTTTTGTGAACTTATGCAAAAAGCTGCCGAAAAGCTTGGCTTGAGTAAAGAAATTGCAAAAGCATTCGCTGTTCAAACTGTATATGGATCGGGCAAAATGCTTGATATAACAAAAGAATCTGCCAGGATGTTGAAAGAAAAAGTAAAATCTCCAAACGGTACAACAGAAGCGGCATTAAAGTATTTTGAGTCGCAAAATCTTTCGGACATTGTATTCAAAGCCATGGAGCAAGCGACTGAAAGATCTAAAGAGCTAAGTAAATAATAATATTACCCTTAAGGGAGAATTGACATGATTATTAAGGTAAGAGTAATACCCAACTCAAAGAGAAGTGAAGTTGTGAGCAGAGTTGGTTCTATCCTAAGAGTAAAGATTGTAGCTCCTGCAGTTGAAGGTAAAGCAAACGAAGAGTTATGTAATTTTTTATCTGATTTCTTTGATGTAAAAAGATCGATGATTTTTTTACGAAAAGGCGAACGTGGCAGAGAGAAAACCATTGAAATTACAGGACGTTCAGAAGAAGCTCTCGATGAAGTTTTAGATACAATTCCGTAAATTATAATTTTTAAGGATAAGTGAAAATGGGCGAAGGAAAAGATTATTCAAAAACAGTCAATCTCCCGAAAACAGATTTTCAGATGAAAGCTAATTTGTCCCAAAGAGAACCTTCCTTTGTTGAAGAGTGGGACAAAGAGCGGCTTTATGTTAAGTTATGCGAAAAAAATAAAGACAAAGAAAAATTTGTTTTTCACGATGGTCCTCCGTACGCAAACGCTCATATACACATAGGAACGGGTCTCAATAAAGTTTTAAAAGATTTTATTGTAAAGTATCGTTCTATGTCTGGCAACTATGCGCCATTTACTCCCGGCTGGGATTGTCACGGTTTGCCTATTGAGCAAATTGCTTTAAAAGAACTTAAAATAGACAAAAATAATGTGAACAATGTCGTTTTCAGAAGGCAAGCCGCAGATTTTGCAAAAAAGTTTGTTGAAATACAAAAAGTTGAATTTAAGAGACTTGGCGTTATAGCCGATTGGGATAATCCGTATCTTACTCTTGACAAGAAATACGAAGCATCCGTGATAAAAGTTTTTGGCGGTTTGGTAAAAGAGGGGTTTATCCATAGGAGAAAAAAGCCTGTTCACTGGTGTCCTACTTGCGAAACCGCTATGGCAGATGCTGAAGTAGAGTATGCGGATCACGCTTCCGAGTCTATTTTTGTAAAGTTTCAGATATTGTCTCTTCCGGTACTTCTTAAGACAAAAGAGTCTGTATTGAGAGATTTCTCTGTTTTGATATGGACAACAACTCCGTGGACGCTTCCTGCAAATGTTGCTTTGGCGTTTAACGGCGCTTCTGAATATGTTGCTGTTGTTTATAAGTACGAAGATGCAAGAGAAGAGAGACTTATTGTTGCAAAAGCTTTGCTTGAAAATGTTAAGAAAAAAATAAAAGCTGTAAATTATGATGTGGTTTTTGGAGTCCAAGGACTTGATTTTGTAAACATGAAGTGCCAAAACCCGTTGATTGCAAACAGACAGAGCCAGGGTATTGTCGCTAAATTTGTAAGCATGGAGGATGGTACAGGTATCGTTCATGTTGCGCCCGGACATGGTCCTGAGGATTATCAGGCAGGGTTGGAATATGGTTTGGAAATTGTTTCTCCTGTTAACGGTAGGGGGTTGTTTACAAAAGAAGTTCCTGAATTTGAGAACGTTAATATTTTTAAAGCAGTCCCTATGATAATAGAAAAACTTGAAAAAGAAGGTAAAATCCTTGCTAGACTAAAATTAGACCATTCATATCCGCATTGTTGGAGATGTAAAAAACCTATAATTTTTAGAGCTACTCCACAGTGGTTTTTATCTATAGAACACGATGATTTAAAGAAAAAACTGTTGGATTCTGTGAAAAATGTTAATTGGATTCCAAAATATGGCGAAAATATGATAAATTCTATGTTGGAAAATCGTCCGGATTGGTGTTTGAGCCGTCAGCGTTTGTGGGGCGTTCCTATCCCAGTATTCTATTGTAAAGAATGTGGCGAACCATTACTTGATATCAAAATTATAGAGCAAATATCGGCTTTGTTTGGCGAAAAGGGATCTGATTCGTGGTTTGAAATGACAGAGGAAGAACTTTTAAAAGATGTTAACGCAAGATGCGCTTCATGTCATGCCACGAGCTTTAAAAAAGAAGAAGATATATTGGACGTATGGTTTGATTCAGGAGTTTCTCACGAAGCTGTTTTGGCAAGCGGAAACTATAAAGATTTAGAGTTTCCCGCTGATCTATATCTTGAAGGTAAGGATCAGCATCGCGGTTGGTTTCAAACTTCTATGATTTCATCTGTCGCATTAAAGGGGAAAGCGCCTTATAAAAATGTTTTGACGCACGGCTTTGTTGTTGACGGACAAGGTAAAAAAATGTCTAAATCTGTTGGCAATGTTATTTCAAGCGAACAATTGATAAACAAATATGGAGCGGATGTTGTCCGTCTTTGGATAGCCTCAAGCGATTATAGAGAAGACATAAGAATATCGGACGAGATTATAAAAGGCTTAATTGATACCTATAGAAAGATAAGAAATACGATAAGATTTTTGCTGGGCAATGTTGGTGATTTTGATTTAAAAAATACCACATCTTTTAAAGATATGCAGGAAATAGATAGGTATGCGTTAAGCAGACTCCAACAACTTATATCAAGTACTGTGGCTGCCTATGAAAGTTACGAGTTTCATAAAGCTGCTACCGCTATAAATAATTTCTGTACGGTTTTTTTGAGCGGTTTTTATTTGGACGCATTAAAAGATACTTTGTATTGCGATAAAAAAGACAGCAAAGAAAGAATAAGCGCTCAGTCAGCGATGTTTGAAATTTGTTCAGTTATAATAAGGCTTATATCCCCAATACTTTCGTTTACTTCGGAAGAGGCTTGGAAAGAGGTAAGAAAGATGTCGCCGGAATTTCCACAGTCTGTTTTTCTTGCAGAATTCCCTGTAATCAACAGCAAATATATTCTTCACGCGGAAATACTTGAAAAATGGGAAAAGGCCCTTGAAGTAAGAAGAGAAGTTTCGGCGGTTTATGAAAAATTAAGGCAAGATAAAATCATAGGTTCTAATCTTGAAGCTTCATCGGATATAACGTACGGAACAAAATATAATGAATTTTTTAAAGATTTAAAACTTGTTAATTTAACTTTGGGAAGCTGGGACATAAAATGTAAAGCTACCGATAGAGAAGATGAATTAATTGTAAACGCTGTCAAATCAGAATATAAAAAATGCGCAAGATGTTGGAGACATATAGATGGCATAAAGAATGATTTGTGTCCAAGATGCGAAGAGGTCGTTAAATAAGTGAAAAAAACGTTAATTGTCGCTATTAGTATGCTTGTTTTAGATCAGCTCACAAAGTATCTTGTGAATAGTTTTGTGAGTTTTGGGGATACGGTAAATGTTGTTTCCATGTATGATTTCTTTAGTATTACCAATATTCGTAATACAGGAACGGCTTTCGGTATATTTCAGGGGCAGGGCAGAAATACATTGTTTTTTATTTTTGTATCTTTGCTTTTGTCAGGGTTGTCCTTGTGGCTTTATAAAAATTGGAACAAACTTAACAAACTTCAACAATATTCTTTTTGTTTAATTGTTGCCGGCGGACTTGGCAATCTTATAGACAGATTGTTCCATGGAGCTGTTGTGGATTTTCTTGATTTTGGAATTAATTCTCTAAGATGGCCGGCGTTTAATATCGCCGATTCTTGCATTTCTGTATCGGTGTGTCTTGTTCTAGCGGATATGTTAATCAAAAGGAACCAGGTCAATAATTAATGCATCCAATTCTCTTCAGTTTTTGCGGAATCACAGTCTTTTCCTATGGGGTTATCGTAGCATTGGGTTTTGTTGCGACTATCTTATATCTGTCTCATTCGTTGAACAAATCAAAAGAAAGAATGTTTTCACAAGATGAACTATATTCTTTGGTTGTACGCATAATTGTTTTTGGAATAATAGGTTCAAGATTTCTTTTTGTTCTTATAAATTTACGGGAATTTATGTCAGCTCCTTTAGATATTTTTAAAATATGGCAAGGCGGACTTGTTTACTACGGCGGGTTGCTCATGGCTTTAGTTTTTATAACAATGTATGCTAAAGAAAAAAAAATACAAATATTTGAACTTGTCGATTTTTTTGTTCCGGCATTAGCCTTGGGGCATGCTATAGGTCGAATCGGCTGTTTTTTTTCAGGATGTTGCTATGGAAGGGAAAGTAATCTTCCGTGGTCTGTTGTGTTTGAGGACAGACATTCTTCAGCTGTCATAGGCGTGCATTTGCACCCAACGCAAATTTACGAGGCTCTTGGCAATTTTGTATTGTTTGTGTTTTTACATTTTTATTCAAAAAAAGAACATAAAACGGGCGCTGTTTTAGCTCTTTATTTTATGTGTTATGCCGTTTTAAGATTTATTGTTGAATTTTTTCGTGGAGATAATCGCGAAATTCGGTATTTTGGATTATCTATGTCGCAGGCTGTGTCTATATTTTTGTTTATAATCGGAGTCTGTATATATGCAAGAACGAGAAAAAATAGAATACAAAAAGTTTGAAATGGAAAGAGTTGATTCTTATTTAGCTTTGGTATATAAAGATTATTCCCGCTCATATTTTCAAAAGCTTATTGATAAACAAAAAATTTTTGTAAATGATAAGGTCGTTCTTTCAAGCTATAAATTGAAACGTGGCGACATTATAACGTTTGAATTTAAAAAAGAAGAAAAACTCAAAATACAGCCTGAAAAGATAAAGCTCGATATTGTGTATGAAGATGATGATATAATTGTTGTAAACAAACAGGCTGGGATCGTGGTTCACCCTTCGTATGGACACGAATCAGGTACTTTGCTTAACGCCTTAATGGCGCGCTCCGGAGGAAAATATAGTCCTTATTTAGTACACAGGCTTGACAAAGATACTTCAGGGCTTATTATTTTTGCAAAAAATGAAAGGGCTAAAATAAGTATTTCAAAACAACTGCAAAGACGAGCCGTTAAGAAGATGTATTATGCTGCAGTAAAAGGCATTGTTGTAGAAAATAAAGGAAGAATAGAAGCTCCGCTTGGAAGGTCTCCGCAAAATAGGAAGCTTATATCTGTAAATCCTTTGGCAAAAAGGATGGCTATTACAGAATTTAATGTTGTTGCAAGAAAAGACGGATATACTTTAGTAGAGGTAAGAATCATTACAGGTAGAACGCATCAAATAAGAAGTCATATGAAATATATAAACCATCCTGTTATTGGCGACCAACAATACGGTGGTCCTGAAGTTATTGATAGTAAAGAATATAAAAGACAAATGCTACACGCTCACAGCATAACCTTCACTCATCCAAGCACGTCAAAGAGTATAAATTTTACCGCTGAACTTCCCGATGACATGAAGGAGATATTTGATAAAGTTTAATGTCTATACAAAATAAATTTAACAAACCCATAGAAACATAGAAAAGATTTAGCGTTCTTTCACAGACAGCAGTCAAGCAGAAAAAAAATGATTTCACAGAAGTTTTACACCATAGTTTGTTGCAGCCTCTAATTCAGAAAGTTTCTTTATCTTAGACGACGGTGTCCATTTAATTTTGTTTTTATAAACTATCTTTCCATCACCGTCTTTTAATGGAAGTCCTTCATCATCAAGTTTTGGAACTTAATAACTTTCACGTATATAATATCGCTCACCTTTCTTGGTTAGATATGCCACAAAAATCCTTGATTTTTTTATTCAATATATTTGAGATTTTTTATCTATGAACGTTCCCACCACATCACAGCTTGCTTGTCAGGACTTATAGGCTCTGCTACCTGTCTTCTTACTTTGTTTCCGTTCTCATCTTCTAAAACGCTAATCCTATAGCCAACATAATAAACCTTCCCTAGTTTGTAAATGAACGTCATGTTCCTCACTAAAAATCTTTTTCTTCGTATGTTATCTTCAGCGTTTTTCTTACTTTTAGAGTGAGATAAGGATGAGCGTCTTTTCTTCCAACAGGGATAACAACGGTCGCATTAAGTTTATTATTTCTATAAGTCGCATGGCTTCCTTGTTGCCTCTCCTTATAAAACTCATTTGCTTCTATAAATTTTATCAACTTACTTTGTTAAATAGTTCCACAATACCCATGTTAATTAACCCAAGCAGATGAAGGAATGTTTAATTTGAATGAATTGTTCATTAAAAATGGTAAATTCCAAGATTCTTTCCTTGGTGTAACTGTGGCTTCATTTTCTATAAATTTCCAGCCCATATTTTCGAGTTCTTCTCTCGCTCTGCTACAACCTCTTTATGTTTTTGGTCGCAAAAAAATTGTACAGCTAATTCTGCTTATACTATCTGTCCATTTCTCACAACTACCTTGTTTGCTGTTTTCATGCTAATCTCCTTTTTGCAAACCACATCATTACTCGTCCATTGGAAAACTATTGTATTAAATCCATTTGTTTGTCTTCTCTTTATTCCATATCAAAAGTTCTTGTTTTGCCACTATCATAATCATATACTTCAAGTTCTGTGCCTTCTATACTTTGGACATAAACATCTTTATATTCATGAGTATCATAATCGTATATTTCTATATCTTCCCCTTCTCTAACAAGATTATATTTTTCAACTTCGACACATGAACTAGAAGCGTAATCATACCCATCCCACGCAAAAACTTGCGATGACAACTCAAGACAAAGCATTAGATATATAATTATTTTTTTCAACATACAACATCCTTAATATCATTCCGTTCCAAACTATTATCATGCGTGCACCTATATTAATATCTACGTCAGCATAGTAGCTTGTATATCGCCACGCCTTGTACCATTCATGGCACAGCGTTCCGTAGTCGCCCATATTATGTAGGATAATATCCTATTAATTTACGAATATTTAATTATTAATCAGAGACTGCGCATGCGATATTTACACCAAAGGTAGCATTAAGTATTTTCGTTGTAAACGTTACGTCACACTCTATTTCGGAACGCGACGGGCTAGGCTGTCCTTTTTTAACGCAAATAATCTCCTTGCCTTGACCTTCAAGATCTACAACGCCATAAGCGTCTCTTCCGAGCAATGTGGCAAAATGGACTGAATTATCGTCATCACCAGTATATTCTCCAGCGACAGTTTCCTTATAAACGTCAGTTGCTCCAACAAACCGAATATTCCTCCATTTCCCTATTTCACCATTGTAGATATTCTTTTTGTCCTGATATGTACTAACATCATTCCACGATTTATCGTCCATAAAGTCGTATTTCCTGTATGGATCGATTATACAGACCCAATTGTCATCTTGCATAGGCTCAGCATGGTTAGCATACAAGTCATATACCGCCGATCTTAGAGCTTTTGACGTCAACTTATTCGCTCCGGCATCCGAATGAGAGAGTAAATCTCTATTCGAGACAATCCTATAGCGAGTACCATTTGCTGGGACTTTGTCAAGCGTTGGGGAAAATGTTACAGTCCCATCTGTATGATTCTGACCTGTAACCTTTACTGTAGCACCATAAGATTGGTCAGTCAGCGGTAAAAAAAATGTTATTCTTGCGCCCACCCAATTCGTAGTGCCTTTTAAATCGTCGTGTTGGATTACAGTTGTCGAGTTAATAGTGTTATCATTCATAATCAAATCTTTCTGATAATCCTGATTGTTATCAGCTCTCCTGCGCAACAATCCGCCACCTACTATCTTTTTCGCCATAAGGTTTATAGCTTGAGCAGCAACTTGTTGTCCCAAAATTTCAATATTTTGCTTTAGTATCGTTTCCTCAAGAGAAAATGCGACAATACCACAACAGGATTTTTGTGGCTTTGCTTCAATTTCATATGTCTCAAGCCTGTGCATTACTAAATCATGTTCCTCGATTGGAGGAAGTGGCTTATGCCACATGAACTTTACTAGACCATCTTGATTTTTAGGCAACATACTCTTCTGCCAATGCTGATAATATTGCAAATGTGGTTTTGCCGCAAGCAAAAAACATTCGTCGTAACTTGGGTCCGTTATTGATATATCTGCCATTTTGTTACTCCTTTATATTTTTTTACTTCTGTTGCCACTGCTACGTATTGCCGTAAAGACTGCCCATATCGAGGTCTTTATCAACACAGACCACATACTTCTATTATACCATTCTTCCTCTATTCTGTCTAATTCTTCTATACTTTTTGCTTTCTTAACTCGTTCAGCTAAATCATTAAGTTATAATAATGTTTTTTAATGAAGTTATTCTTAAAGAGAGTTGCCTTTAAGGACAATTATATTATCAGCAGACTCAAATTTAGCTGGTATGACGAGCATAACAATATTATTGAAGACAATAAATCGCTGTGCGATACGTTAGAGCCGAGTAAATCGACACAAATGCTTATACCAACACAGGGAAGCATAAAGTAATAGTCGACCACAGCAACAGGCTTAACGAAGACTTGCCATTGCTTCTAAATGTGGCTGGTTTTACAGGCGTGCGCATTCATAGGGGAAATACCACATTGCATTCTCATAACCATCAAGGAATAAATCTATAGTATCTCTATGACTAATATATTAAACTTGTTTTAGATTTTTTAATGTTATCGAATCTACCTTTTATACTTCGCAAATTAATATAATCGCTCAAATCTCCATCATATTGCCGTTCTCTGCTCGTTTTTTGTGAAATAAACTTGCTAACTCATCATCACGGATTTTATTAATGAACTCATTGAACTTGATGTCATCCCATTTACAGATTTTATTAATGAACTCATTGAGCTTGATGTTATCCCATTTTTTCCACGTATATAAAATGCACTCCAAGTCTTTATGATTGACAATATCTTTTTCATGCATATCATTGATTTTATCACAACATATCTTCCTAAGTTCTATAATTTTATCTGGCGGCAGCGCAAGCGCAGAACCAATTTTGTCTACCATGAAAAACTGTTGGCTTAAATGTTGTGTCTTTGTAATGAGTTCCCTTAGTAAATTAAAGTTTTCTGTTTTACTTTTTTCTATAAACAACAATCGCTCTATCATGTCAGTTACAGCCATCCTAATGCTAAAATCAGAGTCCCTACGCGGGTCTTTAAATAAGTCTTCGGATATACTAAAAAATGTGACTATGGCGTTCTTAACATAACTTTCAGGGATAAATTTTTCATCAATTCTTTTAATGATATTTATAATTTTTTTTGATTCAATGTGTTCACAAAGAGATTCTTTAAATTTTTCTACGGAACTGATGCTGTTAAGAATTCCAGTTATTTCAAAGTTACTTGGTTCTCCTTCATCTCCTCCAGGAATAAAATTGAAATAGGCTTTAAAAAACTGTAGGGTACATATTCTTAATTGTCTGTTCCACAGTGGCTCATCATCCAAGGAATAAGTGTTCAACGATGTTAAGATACTGCTGGTATATGGAAACAGTTTATCTATCAAACCCTTAATAGCACAACAATATTTATCTGTATAATTTTTTAATACGTTTTCAATTTTAAGTTTTATTTCTTCTTTTTTAAGTTTTTCTTCTTCCTGTGACATTGCATGGATAAAAAATTCAATTTTATCAACCACAAAAGAAGTCTGATTATTAGCTATAAACAAATAAAAATCATAAGCAAATACTCTAATTGCTTCGATGGCAATAAAATCAATAGGATTTATTTCTATTTCATCATTTTTACACATTCGATATATGTTAAATTCAAATCCATTTATGAATCTTTTAACATCTCTAATATTTCTWWAGAAATATTCAAATAAAGGACGAACACGTTCCCATCTATTTTCTTCATCGTCAGTATTGAAATAATTTTGCGCGGACAATGGCAATTTCTCTAAAACTCTATTTAATTCTTTAGATAAAAATTGAGAGAGTTTTTTTTTGGAAATGTCCGGAACATTTAAATTTACCTGAACAATTTTATCTAGATAATCTTTGCCATCCACTTCTAAACTTTTTTCTACAATGTGCCTGTCAAACGACAATACATATATCATTTTGCTAAAATCGGTATTGACCCTAACCAATCTAAAAAGTTCCCGTATTTCTTCATTAGTTAATCTGTCTATATCATCAACAAAAACAATGATTTTCCGATTTTTGCCAATCAAATACCTATTAAGTTCTTCTTTTGCTTTTAATATGGATACATTGGCTGATTCTTCAAAAGAAATCCTAAGTGCCCTAATAAGTGGTGTGTAAACACCTGAACAAGTAGTTTCAACTATTTTTAATAGTTTTGCTATTATGTCTTTTGATTTTTTTGACTTATTTTTATAATTGAATGCGCCTTCAATTTCAGCAAAAAAATGTCTTATTCTGTCATCTCTTTCTGAAAACATCCAAGGATTAAAATTTATTATTACTGGTTTAGTTGCAGCAGTATCATCGTTAATACATTTTCTAATTAAATTTATAATTGAAGTTTTTCCAGATCCCCATTCTCCATTAAGTCCTACCACTATACTTTTATCAGAATTCCAATTCAATAAAGATGAAGCAATATCTTTGCTAAACTGATATCTTCCGAGGACATCATCTTTTTCGTCTTC
Organism: Candidatus Endomicrobiellum pyrsonymphae; assembly: GCF_020328025.1. Lineage (NCBI taxonomy): Bacteria > Pseudomonadati > Elusimicrobiota > Endomicrobiia > Endomicrobiales > Endomicrobiaceae > Candidatus Endomicrobiellum > Candidatus Endomicrobiellum pyrsonymphae. The sequence goes on from NZ_JAIXMZ010000014.1 coordinate 19,003, forward strand.
TATAGGATTGTCGTCATGAAAACTTTCATTTTTAAAATTCTCTTGTTCTATTTTCCTATTGGAAGTCTTATTAGTTGTCATTCTTGCAGTACCTCAACACAAACTATTGTTTTGCATTTCAGATATTTTATTCTATACTCTAGTGGTGGATTCAAGTTGCTAATGCAACAGTAGAAATAAAAACCTATTTTGGTCTGTCGCTAAGCCAATCTTCTGCAGTTACGACACAGTCTCACATTCATACTACTAAAATTAACGCCTTTAGGCAAAAAAACGTCCTACGAGTTTTACTTTTAGAGTATATGATATGATTTGTCAAGTTTTTGTGTTAACAAAATGGCTCAGTGTATATATCAAAAGTGTTGGATAACGGTTGGATAGACTTATAGATCCACAGCTAGCTGTAACCACTCAAATCCTCATGCACTAGAATAAATATATGCAATAAGATTGCACATATTGATTTTTGTTCTTGAAATACATACAATACTTATCATAAATGAGCTAAATTATAGTTTATATTAAGAGAAAAATAAAAATGCTATCCTATTTTAGAATTCAGAACTATAAATCTATATTGGATATGAAGATTGATTTTTCATATGCTGAAGGGAAAGCTCCAAATAATTATTGTACTTTGCCCAAAATTCCATTTTTAGAGATTAATAAAGAAAATAGATTTATTCCATCTATGGCTATATATGGACCCAATGCTTCCGGTAAAACAAACATAATTCGCGCTTTTGGTACTTATAAATCACTTATTCGTGAAGTAACAATAGATGTTTTGTATTTTCCTAACAAGCTGAATAAAAAGTACAATACGACTATTTTTGAAATAGAATTTTTTATTGGTAAAAACAAATATATACATTTTGTGGAATACGATAATAACGAAATAAAAAAAGAAAGTCTTTGTAAAGGAAACAAAGA
>NZ_JAIXMZ010000110.1:0-3276 GCF_020328025.1 Candidatus Endomicrobiellum pyrsonymphae
AGGCGCATTAAAGTATTCTAATTTTACGTATCTTGGTTATTTGATGAAAGCTGCGGTTATCGAAAATCCGGATATTCCTGTCGCAATGCATTTGGACCACGGCAACTCTTTGGAGACGGTAATAAAGGCAATAGATCTCGGATTCTCGTCAGTTATGATAGACGGTTCTCTTATGGAAGACGGTAAGACAGCGTCAACTTACGATTACAATGTAAAAGTTACGCGTTCTGTTGTTGAGTATGCTCATTCGAAAGGCGTTTCTGTTGAAGCAGAAATCGGTACTCTAGGAGGTCTTGAAGATGGTGTTGGTTCAGGGACAATACATTTAACAGATCCTAAAGAAGCAAAAAAATTTGTAGATGAAACGAGCGTAGATTCTTTGGCTATAGCAATAGGCACCTCCCACGGCGCGTATAAGTTTAAAGGCGCGGCAAATCTTGCGTTTAATGTTCTAAAAGAAATAAGGGCTTTAATTGATATTCCCATTGTTCTTCATGGAGCTTCATCTGTTCCTAAAGAATTAATCGACGAAGTAAACAAATACGGCGGCAAAATGCCGGGAGCAACAGGCGTGCCTATAGAAAGTTTGCAGGAAGCAATTAAGCTTGGAGTATCAAAAATTAATGTTGATACAGATGGGAGACTCGCGATTACATCTGCGATAAGAAAAGTTTTTATAGAAACTCCCGAGAAGTTTGATCCTAGGGATTATCTCGGACCTGCAAGGATTGCTCTTGCAAGTCTCATAGCTTCAAAAATGAAAGCTTTCGGAACTGCCGGACACGCAAAAGATTACGCTCCTCAAAGTCTCGGAGACATGAAAAAATTTTACGCAACAGAATAGATTCTTTAAAAAGCTGTAAAAATTTTGTAGGACACCTGTGAACAAAATTGGTTGATAAATAAGAAAATATTCTATTACAGTCCGTTCGAGTAGGCGCGGATTGAGGTTAAAACAAAGGAGGTCTCAAATGTCCCTTTACATTGTAAAGAAAATTCAGCTTTCTTCAGTTCTTAAAGTCTTGCCCGTTATTTATGTAGTCTCTGCGGCTCTTCTCGGTTTGTTCATAGTTTTTTTTCCACAAACCGGTTCATTATCTGCAGAGTTTAGCTTTGGTCAAAAAATGGTTGCATGGATATGTCTTGTAGTTATCTACACTGTTATAGCGATAATACCGACTATTATAATGGTGTGGTTGTACAATTTTGTAACATCAAAATTGAATAACGGTATTGTAATTTCTCTCGAGCCTAAAGAATAAGAAATCGTTATTAGTTGCTATGCCGGATATTGAAAACTGTACAACACCTTCAGTATGTCCGACAACGTATATTCGCTAAACGAAAACCAATACCCGGGACTTAGAGGGCTTTGCCCTACAGAGCTTTGCCCTACAGAGCTTTGCCCTTGAGGACTTAGTCCCTCTAGACTTAGAGGACTATGTCCTACGGAGCTTTGCCACAAGGGACTTTGCCCCAAACTTCATCCGTTCGGGCTTTGCCCGTTCGTCCGGACTCTGTCCCTTTACTATAGAGTCCCTTTAGCCGTTTTTTGAGGTGCTTTTGCCTGACTTTTGCCTATAATTTTTGATGATTTTATATTAAATTGTTAAAAGCTTTGATATAATTACAATAGTTGTAGCTTGATTTGTTAAAAACTTTGATTTGATACGGTGTCGTGTCAGAAGAAGAGTAGTAGCGCTACTAGGGAAGTATTGAATGTGGCGGAGTAATGCACGGACACAGTTGCAGTTACACATGCAATACATGCAGTGGACGGGGCAAATCAACTAGACGTTGTAGTAGCTTTAATTAATTGGTACGACTTTTTTGTTTGGAATCTATAATATCCAAATCTAAATTTATCAAAACCTATCAAAACTGATAGATAGAAACAAAAGAGAAAATAATATGATGACATTACCTAAATTTGTTTTTATCTTGGATATTTGGTATCGTATAGAAACAAAAGAGGAGATAGTATGATGACATCACTCTTAAAAAGAGGACATAATATGATGACATTACGTTTAAAAAGATGTGTAAGCTTGTTTGTTTGCCTTTCTCTGCTCGTTTCGGCATGCTCGCCCGATAAATCTAACAAAGCTAGTAGCAAAGTTAGTAGCGATGTTAGCTCGCCCTCTATAATGTCTGTAGTCAAACCGCGGAGGGACTATAATGGCAATCTTACCTCCACCTCCTCTTCAAATTCCACTCCAGTTAGCTTCTGGAATCGTGAAATCGGGAAAGTCGGAGGATTTAGCGTAACGCCAACAAGAGTGGCAGTAGGCACAGTCGCAGTTTTGGGAACAGTTGCCGTGGTGGGAAGTGGGGTATGGTGGTTAGGACATAAGAAGGGGTGGTGGAAGAAGCCTTCAACTCAACAAAAAGGCGTTGAGGGCAACAACGCCAACGCCGACAACAACAACGTCAACAACAACGTCAACAACAACGTCAACAACAACCGCGGTGACTTAGAAGTATCACAACCAGCGCCTTCGACCTCTTCAACCCCGCCGGCGGAGGCGTACCAAAATCAACAGCAGCAGAATCAAAAACACCAGTACACACGACACCACAAACCATCACCAGCAACATCACCATCAGCAACTGTTGAAAGCGGTGTCAGCAAAGCACTATTCGACCAAGCAGTAGCAACGCCAATACCAGTAACACCACCGCCACACACAACACCATCACACACGATACCCGAACCGCTGACACCAGTATTAGTACACACGGCACCATCACACACGATACCATCACACACGATACCCGAACCGCCACCACCACCACTAGACCTAAGCGTACCACCACCACTAAACGCAGGTGAAGGTGGCGCATCACTAGAACGACTGCTAGCAGAAGCCGTACGAGCACGAGCAGCAACACAACCACAAGAACGAGCAGCAACACAAAGACGAATACTAGAGGAGCTAGAGGCACGAGACGCACGAAGACTAGTAGCCACACAAGCAGGAGTACAAGTAGCGATACTACAAGAAAGAATACGAGTGCAACAACTACTAATACAAGACCCACACCAACTACAACTAATAGTAGTACTAAACCACCACCTACAACGACTACTACTACCACAACAAGTAGAACAACTACGACTACGATACGGACAACAACTACAACAACTAGTACTACGACACGAACAACAACTACAAATACTACTACAATCAAAACTACAACAACTGCTACAACTACAACAACAACAACAACAACAACTAGACCAACAACAACTACAACAACAACAACAACAACAAC
>NZ_JAIXMZ010000110.1:3286-4704 GCF_020328025.1 Candidatus Endomicrobiellum pyrsonymphae
CAACAACAACTACAACAACAACACCAACAACAACAACACCAACAACACCAACAACAACTACAACGACTACTACTACTACAATACCAAAGCCACCAACAACTACAACTACGACTACTACAAGAACTAAAACAACTAAATATGCAGCCACAACAAGACCAACTACACGAACAACATCAACTAATACTACTACAACAACAACAACGACACCAACTACAACTACAGCTACAACAACAACTAGATCTACAACAACTAAAGCCACAGCTACAACGATACCTAGACGAACAACAACAACTACTACAACAACCACCACAACAATACCAACTACTACTACAACAACAACAACAACTACTACTACAACAACAACACCAACAACAACTACTACTACAACAACAACAACTACAACCACCAGCAGTAGCAGAAGAACTAGTAAAAGCACAAAAAGAACTACAACAAAAAATACAAGACCTACAACGGCAAGTATCAATACTTCCGCAACTACAACTACAACTACAACTACTACAAGACATACGAGACCAACGCTACCAACAAATAGAAAAACTACTAGACCACCAACGAATACTACTACTACCATATCTAAATCCACAACTAACCCAACAACAACTACTATCAATGCAATACCTAGACCAACAACAACTACAACTACAAATACTACAAATACTACAACAACAACAACTCCTACAACAACAACAACCACAACAACAACTAGTACTACAACAACTACGACAATTACAACAAACCCACCGACAACGACTACTACAACAACAAACACCAGTAGAACAAATGCAACCACTGGAGCCACAACAACTACTACGACTAAGACAACGACAAGAAGGACTAATACGAGGACTACTACAAAAAGAACAACTACTACTACAACCACAACGACTACTATCACCACAACAACCACAAGGACAATTCCGATTACCTCGACAATCCCAAATAGCTCCTATTCCCCCATATAAATCTAAATCTAAATCACAATCATTAACATTACCATCAGCATCACCATTATCATCATCTTCTTCTACTAGTCCTTCATCGTCGTCGTCATCATTTAGTGCACCACCACCTGATGCAGGAGATTTATTGTCTGATTCTGATCTTGATCTACTAGTAGCACAAGGTGACTTCCCACCACCACCATCACCTTCCAGCTCATCCTCTAGTTCATCTTCCAGCTCATCATCGTCAGTAATACAACCAAAATCAACAGCAACACCAGTACCAAAAGCAGAATCAAAAACAATAGCATCACAACTACAAAATGATGGTGAAGGCGAAGGCGGAGGCGGAGGCGATGAGAAAGAGAAAGAGAAAGAAGATAACCCCAATCGACCAAATACACCCGTTGTGCTACTAACGGATGATGAGAGGGAGAATTTGATGAAAGCGGCGGT
>NZ_JAIXMZ010000106.1:0-1537 GCF_020328025.1 Candidatus Endomicrobiellum pyrsonymphae
CGGGCAATGTTATATATTTTGACTTTGATTCAACAACCAAAATGCTTTCAAAAACTGAAGAAACGCAAGAGCATAGAGAAATGCTAGAGTACTATAAAAAAACGCTTGCCGTGTCCGATATGTACTTAAACCAAAAATAATGGAGAGAAATTATGCAAACAGTTCTTGTGATTATCGTCGTTTTAATTGTTTTTGCCGGATTGTATTTTCTTGCGACTTACAATAAATTTGTAATGCTTAGAAACAGAGTTAAAGAAGCAGGGAGCGATATGGAAGTACAGATGAAACGTCGTTATGACTTGATACCTAACCTTGTAGAAACAATTAAGGGTTATGCTGCTCATGAGAAAAACACTTTGGAAGCTGTTATAAAAGCTAGGAATTCCGCTATGCAGGCGACCGGAACCATCGCTGACAAAGCAAATGCGGAAAATGTACTATCGGGAACACTAAAATCTCTTTTTGCATTATCTGAAAGCTATCCAAATTTAAAAGCAAATACAAATTTTTTAGAACTGCAAAAAGAACTTGCAGATACTGAAAACAAAATACAAGCAAGCCGCAGATTTTATAATTCAAACGTTTTTGTACTCAACACAAAACTTGAAATATTCCCGAGCAATCTTATCGGAAACGCATTTGGCTTTACAAAACAGGATTTTTTCAAACTAAACGAAAACGAACAAACTGCAAAAGACCCCGTCAAAGTTTCGTTTTAATCTTTTTACTCACAGTAATATTTAACATTTTGATTTTAAAATAGAATCAATTGTTACGGGCGCCAGTTCGTGATAGTTGATTCTTGAAAAACAAATAATATACTACTAGAATGTACAAAGACAACGAAAACAAGTTGCATAAGAGAGTTTTTAAATGGGTATATTAACTACCGTCGAAGTTAGTAAAAAACTTAATATTCCAAGATCATCTTTATATTATTTAATAAATACAGGCAGAATTTCCTCGCCTGATAAAAAGTCTAACCGCACTATTTGGTCTTCTAAATTGGTTTCTCAAGTACAAGATACTATTGAACAAAAGCATCTTCCTAAGCGACAAGATACCATCTTACCTTATAGAACAACAGATATTAACAATCGCAGGTATTTAGGAAATAAATATAGACTGCTGCCATTTATTAAAAAGGTTATAGCTGATAACTGTAATGATATTGATAGCATTGCAGATATATTTGCAGGAACAGGAGCTGTCAGCACGCTGTTTAAGGATAGAAAAATAATTACTAATGATATGATGTATAGTAATTTTATTTGTCATTTAGCGTGGTTTGGCTCTGAAAATATATCAAGAGAAAAAATTATTGAAATYATTAAAAATTATAATGAGATTAAAATCAAAAAAGACATATAATTGTCTTTTTTTGATTTTAATCTCATTATAATTTTTAATAATTTCAATAATTTTTTCTCTTGATATATTTTCAGAGCCAAACCACGCTCTTATTGAAGAATTCTGGAAATCAAGAAAAAAATAAAGAATGGAATGCAATTACACAAGCCGCATATTATAAATTTAT
>NZ_JAIXMZ010000082.1:0-4545 GCF_020328025.1 Candidatus Endomicrobiellum pyrsonymphae
ACAAAAAAGCTTCTCTAAATTAAAACCAAACCATCCAAACAGCAAAAGCCCCATACCCAAAAATACATAACGTCCCGTTTGTATTTTTGGGTATGGGGCTTTTGCTGTTTGGATGGTTTGGTTTTAATGCGGGTAGCGCTCTTGCGGCAAGTGGGCTTGCCGCTCATGCGTTTATGACAACGGCAATATCTGCGGCAGCTGGCATGTTAATGTGGATGCGAATCATTGTAAAAGCGTTTAAAACGAATCAACTACTACGAACTTGCGTCTGTAGTAGTGAATTAGAATGCAAGCTCCGCTTGTCCTAAATCTTCTTTTTCTCGATATTTTGCATATCGTTTTATCATTTCATATTATGATAACTTCTCCTGCATAAATATCTAAATTCTTTAGGATTGATTGCTATAAGAATTTACAAAAAAGCTTCTCTAAATTAACACAACTGCAAACTGCTAAGGCTCAAATCGAGTTAAGTATTTTAAAAAATGTGAGATTTTGCTTTACATGTCTGAAATTTTTGTCAAGAATATACTCACTGCAGGACGGCAAATATAGTTTGTAAGGTATATTTCAACATAAGTCCAAATTTTATCGTCTTTCGCTATGTTTATCAAATCAACGTTATTTCCTGAACAACTTGAAAGTGTTTTTATAGTTTTTTCTACATCTCTATCAACAAAAGCATTATTATTTTTTAAATAATCCGCAAAAGAGTAGCCTGATTGTTTTAAAAAACGTAAAATAAAAGCCGTTAACGCTCGCTTTGGGGACATACAAACGGCAAGAATTTCCCAAATCCTTAATATTAAATCATACTTAACCGTATTTGCAAGATTAAAAGGAGCAAATTTATCTCCAATTTCAGCAGCGTACAGAGCGTATATATTTCTTTTAAAATCCGTTTTGATTGTTGTATTATTTTTAAGTATGCGCGCTCCTGTTATTTTCGGTCTTGAAAAATTATTATTAAAAACCATAAACTCGCTTTCGGTTAATGGTTCAGTTGCGGCTGAAAGTTTTGCCGCGATTTTTTTGGCGCTTGGCGCAACGGCTTGAATTTTTCCCCATTCGTAAGAATAAATCGTGATAAGTTTATCATACTCACCATGTATTTTTGAGTTGAGAACCAGTCCTTTTATTGTATAGTACATTTTTTAACACAACTTTGTTCATTTTTTTAAATTGGCATCTTTTATTTTTATGGAGTAATTATTCCATGTTATTTTCTCGCCATTTTCTGGAATTCTGCCGAACAATTCCAAAACCCAATCATTAACTGTAGTACAATTGCTCTTTGGAATACTCGAATTTGGTTCATAGTTTACATTAGATACTGATTCATACGCTTATATAATATATTTATTGCGTTCTATGTATATATTACTGTTTTTTGTTTTAAATCATCTTGATCCCGAACCTCACCAACTATTTCTTCAAGCAAGTCTTTCACAGACGCTATACCTATTGTAAAGCCAAATTCATCAACAACTATCGCAATACTGGTGCCCTATTTTAAACTCCCTGAGTATTTCACTGACATCTGCATTCTCTGGAGCATAGTATGCGGAGCGCGTATTATGTACTCAAGCGCTATAACCCCGCGCTTCGCCACGCAATTGCAAGATCTTTTGTATATATTACATTCCTATGATGTTGTTAATATTTCTTCTAAAAAACAGGAACTCTTGAATATCTTAACCAATTTCTCCAAAGATCAAAATAACGCTCAAATTTATTGCCCATGAACAATTTCTATTAATCATATAAAAAACAGATGTCGTGACGCACGTTGACACAAAGCTCGTAAGCATATCCACAATAACATTAACAGTTAGAATAATTGTAAGTAGCTAATACGGACTGTTCGAGCCATGACAACAAAAATTTGGAAAGTTTTGGAGTTTGAACTATCAGTTTTTTACTCTATAACTTAGACCAAACTTGTAATTCCTATTTCCGCTGCAGAAACCCAAGCTGAAACAAATAAAAGCAAAAGAAATATAATTAACCCCGAGAAAACAAACATTTAAATATCTTATCCTGTTTATCAAACATTTTAGTTTTATTTTCAACATCGTAGTCAGTGTATCCGCAAAGATGAAGAACACCATGTATTGCAAGATACGAAAGTTCTTGCTGCCAAGTATTTCCATATTTTTTTGCCTGTTTTTGAGCGCGATTTTTAGAAATATAAATATCTCCAATAAATAATTCGGGAACCACTAAAAAAGATATTACATCGGTTATACGCCTTACTTTTCTGTATTTTATATTAAGTTTTTTTATTTCCTGATTGCTTACCATTATAAAATTTATTTGGTATTTTTTCACTTTCTCAGATTTCAAAACAGCCACAACAGCTTGTTCTAACAAAGCTACGTACTGTTTTGGAAAATCAACAAAACTTATAAAATTATTGTTTTTATTTGTAATCAATTCTTGCGTGATATATACCCATAATAGTCGAAATCATACTATCGCTTATAATTTTTAAATCTCTTAAAGTTATGGGGCATTCCGAAAACTGCCCATCAATAAACTTATTGTTTATTATTTTTTCCACAGTATCTTTAATTCTTAACGCCGTTGGACCTTCTATACTACGACATGCCGCCTCGCAAGAATCCGCTATCATAACTATTGCCGCAACTTTCGTAGCTGGTTTAGGTCCCGAATATCTAAAATTCTCTATATTCGTATTAGGACCGGATTCTAAAGCTCTGTGATAAAAAACATGCATAGATGTAGTCCCATGATGCTGCCCTATAATGTTAATAATTTCGTTATCGACATTATATTTTCTGGCAAGAGCAATGCCATCTTTAACATGAGAAATCAAAATAAGTTTAGACATTTCCGGAGTTAAATCGTCATGCGGATTATGTCCAGATATTTGATTTTCCATAAAATATTGTGGATTTTTAAGTTTACCTATATCGTGATAATATGCACCTACTCTAGCAAGAAGAGAATTTTCATTTATAGCATTAGCAGCTTGCTCTGCAATGTCCGCCGCCATAATCGAGTGATGGTACGTTCCCGGAACTTCAAGCATAAGTCTTTTGAGCAACAGATTGTTAAAATCTGAAAGCTCTATCAATTTAATATTTGTTGTTCTTGAGAATACTTTTTCAAACAAAGGCATAAACACAAGCATTAAAACGATAGCAAAAGCGCCGTTAAGTGCGCCAAAAAAAAGATTGTATTTAAATTGCGAATCGCCGTAACTGCCCAAAAAATAAAACATTGTTATCATAGCTATATTTGCAATAGCAATTTTGACACCTGTATTTATAAAATCCGACCTCCTACGAATACTTTGTACATTTGTTACAACAACAACTCCGCCACAAAGCATAACAAGAAAAATATCAAATCGCATATCGTTTGAAAAAGCTACAAACAAGCTCAAACTTACAGCGTACAAAATGCCAATTCTTGAGGATAAAAGCATTGCCGACATAAGAGAGAACGCAGCTACCGGAGACAAAAACGGCGATACATACTCTCTTGAAATTTGAAATATCAACACCGCAATAATAAAAAGCAGGCACATCAAAACTACCGCATCGTTATCCTCTAGTATTACTTTTTCTTTGTTTTTGGTTTGCACAACAAAAAAAGAAACTATTGCTGTTATAAAAATAGCCACTGCAACCATAACGTTCCAACATAATCCAAACACTACAACGAGCATGCAGTAAAGCGTTGCGACTGTAAAAAGCAGAGAAGCGAAAACTGGTATTTTGATTTCTCTTGAAAACAAGCTCTTAGATTCTCTTACAACAGGACCTTTACGAGCGTCTGTTCTAAGTTCTCTTGCAACTCTTAGAAGAAAAATACTTATCCTATTTTTTAGTTTCTCCAATAAATTATCCATTCTTCCTCTTTGCATCTCACGACAAATACACGACATGAGATGATTATTCAAGTTCTCAGCTTTCAGACGACAGTCATGGCTGTCACGCTGAAGAAACAAAGCGACTGAAGCATCCAAAAGTGTGAACTCTTCACTTCACTCAGATGACAACGATACGCGTCTTTGTTATCATTCCTCGTCAGGCTTTGCCTGCCATCCTCGATATCTCGTCAATGCCGTTGGCATTGCCAACCCTTTTAGAAGGGCATTGGTCTATTTCTATTGATACATTTGTAATCCCATTATATTTGTTAAAACATCTCTGTTTAAAAACATTCCCAAAGTCTTTTCTAACATATCTCATCTTTTGCTATACCTCTTCGCTCTTCTGTTAAATCGTGCCACGTTATCTCTTATGCTGCTACTGCTACTCCCTATCAAAGCACGTCCCCGATTTCGTTACTGCTAACTTCTCTTGTGGCATGTATCTCTCAAACGCTACCTTATTATAACAACTTTTGCCATCACTATAAAAACTCTTTGCCTCTCTTATTGGCTCTTTTACTTTCCTATATATATTTCTGCAACTCTTTATCACTCTATCGCTTATTTCAATTGCAATAATACTCGTCCTCCTTACTATATATAAGCAGTCCGTATGATTGCTTTGTTGAATTTTGTATATA
>NZ_JAIXMZ010000015.1:0-19515 GCF_020328025.1 Candidatus Endomicrobiellum pyrsonymphae
TTGTTTGAAAGTTTATTATTTTGTTTGAAAGTTTATTATTTCCATTCTACTGTCTTTAGCGGCATAATATTTAACTATTTGCATTGAGCTGCCTGAACCCGCAATCGTCAACACACAAAAGCTCTATTATCATATTTCCAATTTGTCTGCCAAGTGATTTGGGAATATTTTACGTATAGAATTAAGACTGAACGGCACAGGTACTTCATGCCCATCAATAAAACTTTTTACATGATGACAATAAGGGTACCATTTTGCAAATTGGCTAGCGAATTGCCATACATTTTAGAATTCGTATGAAAAATTATGTGTGCCATATTTATGCACAAAAATTCCGTCGTCATCATCTAAACCCGCATCCCACTACCAAATTTTTCACCTTCATTTTAGCTCTCGCATTATAATTTATTACTTTAAGTTAAAAAACATAGACTTATTTCATCTAATTCTTCTTTTTAAAGCATTCTATGCTCTTTTATCCCGTGATAAAATCTAGTATAAATTTCAAGTTACAAATTCCCCTATAAGCTTTGCTTGTAAATTCTATAGTCAACCAACTTTATATTGACACATTGCGCTACTTAAGAGGAATGCTACAATGTTCGTATTTCCATTTTACTGCCTAATCGCTACGACTAACTGACTTTATTTCTCTTATTATATTAGGCAATATTTTGTACATATCGCCTTCCAAAGCATATGTTGCAGTCTGCATCATCGAACACGAAGCATCTTTATTTATTGCAATAATAATGTCTGACGAACTCATGCCCACAGTATGCTGTATCTGCCCTGATATTCCGCAAGCAATGTAAACTTTCGGAGATACTGTTTTGCCTGTCTGCCCTATTTGATGAGAATACGGTATCCACTCTGAGTCAACTGCCGCTCTAGAAGCGCCGACTGCTCCGCCGAGAATATCTGCAAGTTCTTCAAGAAGTTTAAAACCTTCAGCCTTACCTACGCCTCTTCCGCCGGCAACAATAATGTCCGCATCACCAATATTAACAGCTACGCTTGTATCTTTTATAAATCCTAAAAACTTTGTTCTATTTATCAAAGTCTGAGAGTCAAATTTAAAATCAATAATCTCACCCTTTCTCATTTTCTCAACTTTTGCTTCTTTAAAAACTTTGTGTCTTACAGTAGCCATCTGAGGACGATGACCCGGCGTTAAAATAGTAGCCATGATATTTCCGCCGAAAGCGGGTCTTGTTTGCTGAAGATTTCTTGTTTCGGTATCTATTTCCAAAGAGGTACAATCTGCTGTAAGTCCAGTATGAATTCTTGCGACAACTCCTGAGGCAAACGAACGCCCTATATTTGTCGCTCCCATCAAAATAATTTCAGGCTTTTCTTTTTCTATAAGTTGGGTTAAAATCGCCGTATAAGGATCGTCTTGAAATTCAATAAAAACAGGATCATCGCAAACATAAATTTTATCAGCTCCTCTATTTATTAGATCTTGAGCTTTTGATTTAATATTATCACCGATTAAAACTGCCGCTAAACTTGTACCTAATTTATTTGCAAGTCTTTTGCCCTCATTTAAAAGTTCGTAAACAACGCTTGCTATCTCACCATGCCTTTGTTCTGCATAAACCCATACGCCATTGTACAAACTTTTGTCAACACCAAACTGGGGAACATCTTTTTTAAGTTCTATTGCATTAAATTTACAGGTTTGAGTACAAGTTCCGCAATACGTACATTTGTTTAAATCTATAACTGCAAGTTTAAATTTTTTAGTATGTTCAATATGTTCAGGTCTTTCGACTATAGAAATTGTGCCGAAAGGGCATGTGCTTGCGCATATTCCGCATCCAATGCATTTATCATTTAATACTTTTATACTGTTTGCCACTTGAAAACCTCCCAAAAACAACATGTTTGTCAATCAAAACGTACAGAAAATGTTTTACGCCGAGAGGCAACCACACACTCCGTCCAAACTCCCTCCGGAGTTTATCATCGAAGTTCTTAATCGATGGCAAGAAGACAACAGAGTAGGTTTATCACCAAGTGTCTTAATCGGACACGAGTTGTGATCCATGCCTTTGTTCCACGAAAACAGGAACCCATTTTCCAACCTTGGATACCATGTCAAGCCCGGAATAACATGTAACCACTACAAAAATGTTGTTCTCTTTCAATTTTACATTTTGTCTTTTAGAACATTTTTTATACTCAATCAAGATAAATATTCTTGATATTATCTTCTTCCATTAATTGTTTAACATACTCAAATTTTTCTTCTAATTCTTTGCTAAAGTGTTCGTGTGTTTCGCTGACAATATACTTAATCTGTTTGTAAACTCCCGTTTTATTAGATCTTCTAATACATCAAACTCTGCGCCTTCAATATCGAGTTTTAACAAACATATGTTATTTGTAGTTTTTAAAAGATCTTTTATAAAATCAGAAAGACGAATAGCTTTAATTGTATATTTAATTATCTTGGCATCATCGTTATAGTAATTAACAGTATTTGCACCCTGATCGAATGAACTCGTTCTAATAAGTGTTACCTCGCCATTTCTATTTGAAACAGCTGCCGGAATGAGTTTAAATTTATTGTTTTTATAAAATTTATGTTTTAAAATTTTTATACAATCTCTAGAAGGTTCAAAAGCATAACAAGTTGCGCCAAGTTTTAAAAATATGTCGCTTATTAACCCAACATTCGCCCCGCAGTCTATACACACATCGTTTTCTTGAATTTGATACAAAAAATCCCGATATGCTCAAGGAACACCGGCATTTTCCATCATTAAATTTGACATACCAACCACATTTTGATCCACGCTATATGATCTTAATGAACTAGCATGCCCTTCGATATGTTTTTCCACATTCCTTAATTTGTGCGATTGACTTATCTCGATTACAAGAGCGACAAATTGTATGCAAAACAAAACACTTACAAGCACAATTCTGATTTCTTAATTAGTTTTTGATATTTTTTTATCCCAACACCCAATGTTGAAACCGACAAATGCCCAGCCATTTTTTAATGCTATCCGGTTTTCCCAGAGTAAATCTTTTGGTATTTCATCATCATCCTTTCAGGTTACGATTATTTATTTCTAATCCTCATACGATCCCAATATCCGACAATCTCTTAACCAAAGCTGCTGCAACATCACGAGCTTCGCCCGTAAATTTTTCTCCGCCGGCTCTCTGCGATGGTGTAAATATCTTCATAACTTGTGTAGGAGATCCGTTAAGTCCTGTTTTTTTAATATCAGCGCCAATAGCTACAGCATCAAGAATCTTAATAACAGCCTTTTTAGCGATCATTTTACCTTTAAGCGATGCGACCCTGGGATTATTTATTTCTTTTACTACAGTTAAAAGAACAGGAACCTGGCTTTCTATTAAGTCATATCCGTCTTCCATCATTCTTTCAACTTTTATCGATTTATTATCGATAGACTCTATTTTTTTTACATAAGCTACGTGCGGAATATTGAGCATTTCTGCAATTCCGGGACCAACTTGCGCGGTATCTCCATCAGAAGCCTGTTTTCCACAAATAATGATGTCGTAACTTCCGATGGCTTTTATTGCCAATGATAGAGTATAAGAAGTCGCCAAAGTATCCGCTCCGCCAAAAGCTCTATCGCTTACCAAAACAGCTTCGTCAGCGCCCTTTGCTATAGCTTCTCTTAAAGCAGTCTCAGCCTGAGGAGGTCCCATTGTAACAACAGTCACTTTTCCACAGACTCTCTCTTTAATTCTTAAACCTTCTTCTATGGCATATTCGTCAAAAGGATTGATTATAGATTCTACGCCGTCTCTTTTAAGTCTGCCTGTTTCACTATCAATCTGCACCCTGATCGTGTTAGGCACCTGCTTAATACAAACAATTATGTTCATTTCCTTCTCCAACATTTCGCTTTTACTTTTAAGCATACAGGTATATGCATTTTTGCACCTCACTATTTGGACTTAGCGGCGAATTCTTTAATAAGATTTAACGCAATTTCATTTTTCTGAATTTGGCTTGTTCCTTCGTAAAGAGTCGTAATTTTTGCATCTCTCATCATTTTTTCTACAGGATATTCTCTGGAATAACCATAACCGCCAAATATTTGAACCGCATTGGTTGTAACTTTCATTGCAACTTCCGAGCAGAAAAGTTTTGCCATTGCAGATTCCTTGCTAGTACGCTTTTCTGTACCCGAATCAATCATTCTTGCAGAAGCGTAAAGCAGCGCTCTTGCGGCTTCAACTTCTGTTGCCATGTCGGCAAGCATATGTTGAATACCTTGAAAAGAAGCGATAGCTTGTCCAAATTGAACTCTCTTTCTTGCATAAGCAACTGCCTCGTCTAAGGCACCTGCCGCAATGCCAAGCGCCTGCGCGGCAACTCCCGGACGAGAATTATCTAATGTCGCTTGAGCTATCATCAAACCATGTCCCTCTTTTCCAAGAAGCTGATCTTTATGAACTCTACAATTATTGAATACAAGTTCTCTTGTTGAAGATGCTTTTATACCCATCTTCTTTTCTTTTTTCCCAAATTCAAAACCAGGAATGCCTTTCTCCATAATAAAGCAAGAAATTCCTCTTGCTCCTCTTGCGGGATTCGTTTTTGCAAAAATTGTATAAGTTTCAGCGTCTCCGCCGTTAGTGATAAAACATTTAGTTCCATTTAATATGTAATAATTGCCGTCTTTAACAGCAGTTGTGATCATTCCCGTTGCATCTGAACCTGCATTGGCTTCTGTCAAACCAAAAGCTGCAAGTTTTTTACCTGAAGCAATGTCCGGTAAATATTTTTTCTTCTGTTCTTCATTTCCTGCTATTAGAATAGGAAGAGTTCCCAGCGCCGTTGCGGCGAGAGACAATGCAATTGCTCCGTCAACTTTGCAAAGTTCTTCGACAACAAGAACAAGTCCCATAATACCTTTGCCAAATCCGCCGTATTCCTCCGGAATATATACTCCACACAAATCAGCTTGCGCAAATTCTTTTACAATATCCCAAGGAAATTCTTCTTTTTCATCATAGTGTTCTCTTACAGGTTTCATTTTTTCAACTGCAATTGTTCTAGCGGTTTCAATCATCATTTTTTCTTCTTCAGACAACATATAATCCATTACCATATAAACCCCTTTAACACCTAACATCTATCGACACAAACAGTGATTACTCAACATTATTTGCGATGGCAGATTGATTAATATTTTTCATCGCTTGTTCAGCAGCAGACTGATGGGCTTCTTTTTTAGAATTCCCTGTCCCTTTGCCTAAGAGTTTATTGTTTACATATACAACAACCTCAAATTTCTTGCTATGTTCGGGTCCAAATTCTTTCACTATTTTGTACTCAGGAAGCCTTTTATAGATCGACCGAGCTATTTCTTGAAGTCTGCTTTTATAATCTGTAATTACTATTTCTTTTTGAATGTCAAAAAATTTTAAAACAAATTTTTTTGCATTTTCAAATCCGCCGTCTAAATAAATTGCCCCACAAACGGCCTCGAACGTGTCACAAAGCAAATTTTCTCTATGTCTCGCTTCTCGAGAATCTTCACTTTTTCCTAAAAAAATATAATCGCCCAAATTTATTGCTTTTGCCCAAATGCTTAAACTAGAAGTCGAAACAATTTGAGCTTTAAACTGCGATAGTTTGCCTTCGCTTTCGCACGGATATCTTGCGTACAACATTTCTGCAACAACAGCCGATAAAATACTGTCTCCTAAGAACTCCATACGTTCATTACAGCTCTTTATATCGGCTTCTGCAACATGAGATTTGTGCGTCAACGCCATTATTAAAACTCCAATATCATTGAAGTTATATCCAATAATCTTTTGAAGTTCTACATGATCTTTATTTAACATATTTTTTTATTATAACAGTTGCGTTGTGCCCGCCAAATCCTAGAGAATTTGAAAGAGCGCAAGTAATTTGCTGTATCCTTGCCGTATTTGGAACATAGTCCAAATCACAATCAGGGTCAGGGGTTTCATAGTTGATGGTTGGAGGTATAAAACCTTTCTGCATTGCAAGAACGGTAGCTACGAGTTCCACGCTGGCGGCGCCGCCTAAAAGATGCCCCGTCATTGATTTGGTCGATGAAATAGGTATCTCATACGCTTTATCACCAAAAACTTTTTTAATCGCAAAGGTTTCCGTCTTATCATTTAACGCTGTTGATGTCCCATGCGCGTTTATATAGTCAATTTCTTCCTTAGAAACACCCGCATCAGCTATAGCTTTTTCCATAGCCACAATGGCAGCTTTGCCATCAGGCTCCGGTGCCGTAATATGATAAGCATCGTCAGATGCTCCGTATCCTGCTAATTCTGCATATATTTTTGCGCCTCTGCTTAACGCGTGATCCAAAGTTTCAAGAACAACTATCCCAGCTCCTTCACCCATGACAAAGCCATCACGGTTTTTGTCAAAGGGTCTTGACGCTTTCTGAGGTTCATCGTTTCTCTGAGAAAGCGCTTTAATAGAACAGAAACCGGCAAGACCTAAAGGAACAACCGCCGCCTCCGAACCGCCTGAAATTATTACATCCACATCACCGCTACGGAGAAGTCCTAGAGCATCCCCCATAGCGTGATTAGATGAAGCACATGCGCTTGTAACTGCATAATTTGGTCCTGTAAAACCGTATTTTATGGCAATTTCGCCGGGAAGCATATTTGTAATTATCATAGGAATAAGAAAGGGACTGACCCTTCTCGGACCTTTATCTAAAAGAGTCCGCTCTTCATCTTCGATTATGTCTAAACCTCCGATTCCTGTACCTGTTATAACGCCAATTCTTGATAAATCTTCTTTAGTAATATCAAGCCCAGAATCTTCAACAGCCATTTTCGCAGCCGCAAAACCAAGCTGCGTAAATCTTGCCATCTTTTTGACTTTCTTCTTTTCAATAAATTGTTCCGGCTCGAAATTTTTAACAGTAGCGGCAAATTTTGTCGCGTATGCGCTTGTGTCAAATGATTCAATGACTGAAACGCCGGATTTACCATCTCTTAAAGCTTGGGTAAATTCCGCGCTACCTATACCTATAGGCGTAACAACACCTATACCGGTTATAACTATTCTTTTGTTCATTTTAATGCCTTATTTTGCGGTGTGTGTTTTTACATAATCCACCGCATTCCCTACTGTCTGGATCTTTTCTGCTTCTTCGTCAGGAATTTCAATACCGAATTCTTCTTCAAAAGCCATGACAAGTTCTACAGTATCCAAAGAATCTGCGCCTAAATCGTTGACGAATGATGCCCCTGTTGCTACTTCAGCAGGATCCACGCCTAACTGCTCAACGATAATTTCCTTTACCCTAGCTTCAAAATCTGCCATTTTGTACTCCCCCCTTTAATTTTATTTCATCCAATTTTCTGTGGTTGGAAAACAGTCAAAACAACTTCACTCTACATGTACATCCCGCCGTTAACTGCCAAAACATGACCCGTTATGTAGGACGAATCATCGCTCGCAAAAAACAATGCCGCTTTGGCTACATCGGCTACCTCCCCGAGTCTTGAAAGAGGTATTGTCGAAGCCATAATCTGTTTTTGATCCTCCGTCAGTTTATCAGTCATTGCAGTGCGAATAAACCCCGGAGCAATTGCATTTACCAAAATATTTCTTGAAGCAAATTCCCTTGCACATGTTTTTGTCATCGCTATTACTCCGCCTTTTGAAGCAGAATAGTTTACCTGACCTGCATTGCCCATCTGTCCTACTACAGAAGCTATATTTATAATCCTTCCCTGTCTCTGTTTAAGCATGGGCTTACTTGCAACTTTTATACAATTGAATACACCCTTTAGATTAACAGCAATAACAGCATCCCACTCAGCTTCGCTCATTCTTAGAACGAGGTTATCTTTCGTGATACCAGCATTGTTGATTAGTATATCTATTTTAGAGAATTTGTCAAGAGAAGCTTCTATTAAAGCTTCGCAATCTTTCAATTTTGCAACATTACCGGCAACTGCCACAGTTTCAACTCCATATTTTACTTTTATTTCTTCAGCAGTCTTCTGCGCCGACTCTATACTGGTACCAGAAATTATGAGTTGCGCTCCTTCTGAAGCAAAAACCTCTGCTATTGCCCTACCTATTCCATGCGCCGAACCCGTGATGACCGCAGACTTACCTTGAAGTTTCATTTATTTAATTCCTCCAACGTTTTCTGTAAACTCATTGAATCTTCTATGTTAAATGCTCTTTTTGTTCTGTCTATCCTTCTTAAAAGTCCAGACAAAACTCTTCCCGGACCAATTTCTATAAACTTGTTAAAACCTGAAGCAATAATGTTTTGAATACTTTCGTCCCATTTTACAGAACTTTTAATTTGTTTTACAAGTTTTTCTTTAACTACAGAAACAGCGGTTGTTAAGGATGCATCGCAATTTGTATATACTCCAAAAGTTGGGATACTAAATTTATATTTTTCAAGTTCTTTTGCCATATTACTTGAAGCGGGTATCATAAGAGAAGAATGAAACGGTCCCGAAGCATTCAAAATAATAGTTTTTGTTGCCTCTGCTACCGCCGCAAGTTCAACAGCTTTATTTACAGCAGACGTAGTCCCAGCTATAACAATTTGTCCGGGCGAATTAAAATTAATCGCCTCACAAACACCCAAATTTGAAGCTTGTTTACATATATCTTCAACAACAGATTTCTCCATGCCTAAAATCGCAGCCATTAAGCCCGGATTTTCTTCAGAAGATTTCTGAATAAATTCTCCTCTGGCTTTCACCATGGATAAGCCGTCTTCGAAGCCAAAGAATCCCGCAGCGCATAAAGCAGAATATTCTCCTAGTGAATGACCTGCGGCAACAAACTCAACATCAGAAGAATCAAACAATTCTTTAAAAACAGCAAAAGCTGCCATACTAACAGTAAATATTGCAGGCTGCGTGTATTTAGTAAGTTTTAAAGTTTCTTCGGGACCTTCAAAAATAATCTTTTTAAGCATGTCTCCGGATAAATCTATTATTTCTCTTGCTTTTGAATATTTGTCATAGAGATCTTTACCCATTCCCACAGTTTGAGCTCCCTGTCCGGGAAACATTAACGCTATTTTTGACATTTTAACCTCTTGCTAAAGTGTAAAGCCACAACCAAAAAGACAACAACCGGATATTTCAATCGCTCCGCCATCTCAAGATGACGACCAAAGACGTTTTCGTTTCATCGCGCATACTCTAAACTCTTATCACCGCGGCACCCCAAGTAAAACCACCGCCAAAAGCAATTAATTCTACAATATCACCATTCTGTAACTTGCCGGTTTTTATAGCCTCGTCCAAAGCCGTAATCGTAGTTGCCGACGAAATATTTCCAGTTTTATGAATATTTACAAAAACGCTATTCATAGAAATACCAATCTTTTTAGCAACAGCTTCAATTATTCTCATATTTGCTTGATGAGGAATAAAAAGTTTTATATCTTCAAGATTTTTTCCTGAAAATTCAAGCGCTTTCTGAGCTGCAAAAGCCATCTTTTGAACCGCAGCCTTAAACACATCTCTGCCTTGCATTTTTGTTGTATGCATCTTTGCGTTTACAGTTTCTATCGTAGCAGGATTTACAGTTCCGCCGGCAGGCATAAAAAGTAAATCTGAATAAGACGCGTCAGCTCCGATATATGTTGATAAAACGTCGCCGCTTTCCTCTGAAGCTGACAAAATCATTGCTCCAGCGCCATCGCCAAACAAAACGCAAGTATTTCTGTCAGTCCAATCTGTAATTTTAGATAGTTCTTCAGCTCCAACTAACAGAATAGTCTTATACAATCCGGATTCAATAAAAGCTCTTGCAGTTGTAATGCCGTATATAAATCCGCTACACGCGGCAGACAAATCAAAGGCCGGAGCCAACATAAGACCTAATTTTTTTTGTAAAAAACAAGCTGTTGATGGAAAAAACATGTCCGGAGTAACAGTAGCAACAAGTATTAAATCTATCTGCTCAGGTGTAATATTTGCGGTCTTTAGCGCATCAAGGGAAGCTTTATAAGCAAGATCTGAAGTATATTCATTTTTTTCAGATATTCTTCTCTCTTGAATACCTGTTCTTGCGCTTATCCATTCATCGGAAGTTTCAACTATTTTTTCCAAATCTGCGTTTGTAAGAACTTTCTTAGGGAAATATGAACCGGTACTTAAAATCTTTACGCCAAATTTTTTATTCATCTATTGTCCGACCTTCTTTATTGTTGTACTTTGCTATTGCTTCTTTAATCCCATCTGTAAGATTATGTTCAGCCGCTTTTGCTCCGGCAAGTATCGCATTTTTTACAGCCTTGCCGCTTGAGCTTCCATGTCCGACTATACAGATGCCGTCAACACCTAAAAGAGGCGCTCCTCCGGCTTCATTATAATCCACACTTTTTCTTAAATCTTTTATTGCAAGCCACAAAAAAGGAAGCGATGCCCATGCTAAAGGGTGCTGCTTCAAGGCCTTTTTAATAAGCCTAAGCATCATTTCAGCAAGACCTTCGCCGAATTTTAATATTATGTTTCCTACAAATCCGTCACATACAACAACGTCAGCTTTAGACTGCGGAATATCTCTCCCTTCAACATTGCCTATAAAATTAATATCTGCTTGTTTTAGAAGGTCGAAGGCTGCCAAAGTAAGTTCATTGCCTTTTGTAGGCTCTTCACCAATTGAAACTAAACCAACTCTCGGTCTTTTGATTCCTGTAACTTTTTCGCAAAACAAACTTGCCATTATTCCAAATTGGAGAAGATGTTCAGGTTTACAATCAACATTTGCGCCCACATCGGAAATTACGCAATGCCCATCAATAGTAGGAAAAGATGTTGAAATCGCAGGGCGCAAAACACCATCTATTCTTCTTAAATAAAAAAGCGCTGCAGCCATAACGGCTCCGGAGTTGCCCATAGAAACAAAAGCATCGGCCTTTCTATCTGCAACAAGTTTTGCGCAAACAGACAAAGAAGAATCTTTTTTTTGACGAACAGCTTTTACAGGATGTTCGTCCATGGCAATAATCTCATCCGCATTAACTATCTCTATATTTTTAAGAGACACTAAATCGTACTTTTTGCTATGTTTTAACATTTCTTCCGCTATAAGCTTTTCAGGACCTACAAGCAGAATTTTATGTCTAGATCCTTTAGCTGCGAAAATCGCCCCTTCAACTGTTGAAACAGGCGCAAAATCTCCACCCATTGCATCTAGCGCGATTATCATTGTTTGTCAGCCACTTGCTGTTGCAGCGCTGACTTCTCAGATTTTTTCATTTTCTTAGGCACAACAAGCTTGCCGTTATAAAATCCACACTCAGTGCATATCTTATGAGACATTTTTGCTACACCGCAGTTAGGACATTTGCCTGAATTTGGGACATCAAGCTTTGAATTCGCTGATCTTCTACAATCCCTGCGATGAGGAGTATGTTTTCTTTTTGGATTTGGCATTTTTACTTCCTCCGGTTGTCCTTATCTAAAAATTCTTTCCATCTCTCTTTGATTCTGATAAGGTCATTATCTTTCTCGATACAAGTACAAGAACTGTTTTTTTTATTGTATTTACCACAAATTTTACACACTCCCTGGCAATCCTCGCTACATAGAGGCTTCATCGGTATTTCAAGCAACAACAGCTGCCTAACCTCCTCGCCAATATCAACGCGTCCATTTATAATATCAATATCGACACCTATAGGAATTACTAAAGAATGGCTGTAATCGCGAAGACAACGAGAACATTCAAGCTCAATGGTCCCGCTTATATCGCCACTTACACGTATTTTACCATCAGATATTTTGACAGCTTTAAAAGATACGGCAATATCGGACACAAAACCTATATCGCCTTTGTATTTATGTGATAGTATTTCAATGACATCTGTTTTCAAAAAATCAGACAAACTAACAATTAATTCTTTCATAACAATTCCCTATAGCCAACTAATTTTATATCGATACAACTGCATTAATATAAAGTTAGTTAGTCGCAGATTATAAGATGTTACTCACCTGTTTGTCAACACATCCTCTTAGACTCTCTCGCAATCATTAACTCTTCATTTGTAGGAATTATCATAATTTTCACCTTTGATTTTTTAGTTGAAATAAATCTCTCTTCATCTGAACATTCTCTGTTCTTTTTAATATCTATCTCGATGCCCAAAACGCTTAAATTTTTGCACACAGACTCTCTTACCAGGGCAGAATTTTCGCCAATACCTGCAGTAAAAACTAAACCATCTACGCCATTTAATATTCCGTAATAAGCGCCTATGTATTTTTTTACACTGTACGTCAACATATTAAAAGCAAGCTCAGCTCTTTTATTGCCTTCATCAACTGCCTGAATAATAGCTCTCATATCTCCGGAAATGCCTGATATACCTGCCAAACCGCTTTTTTTATTAAGTAAATCATTTAAAACAGAGCCTTTTTTATACTGCGAATATTTGTCTAAGAGATAGGCTATAATCGCAGGATCTATATCACCACATCTTGTCCCCATCACAACTCCCTGAAGAGGAGTAAAACCCATAGACGTATCCACAACTCTCCCTTTTTCAATAGCCGCTATACTACTACCATTACCCAAATGAGCTGTAATTAAATTCAACTTGGTCAAAGGTTTTCCTAGCATTTTGGCAGCTCTTTGGGAAACATAATTGTGAGAGGTTCCGTGAAAGCCATATTTTCTTATGTGGTCTTCTTCATAAAATTCATAAGGCAACGCATACATGTATGCATAATCAGGCATTGTTTGATGGAAAGCTGTGTCAAAAACCAAGACTGAAGGTATTCCCGGAAGCATTTTTTCTACTGCGATAATACCTGCATAATGAGCGGGTGTGTGCAGAGGCGCTATAGAAAAACAATCCTTTAAATCCTTTTTTACTTCTTCAGTCACTAAAACTGACTTTGAAAATTTGTCGCCACCATGAACTATTCTATGACCTACAATAGCAATTTCATTTATATCCGTAATGCTTCCAGCTTCTCTATCTAACAACTCTTCTATTACAAGCTCAATTGCTTCCGTATGATTTTTAACTTTTACTACTTCTTTTTTTTCTTCGGCGCTTATTGTCTGTCTTTTATAATATGCTTCGGGAAGACCTACGCGCTCAATTAACCCCCAAGCGATTTTTTGTTCTTCGTCCATTTCAAATAGAGTATATTTAACAGATGATGAACCGCAATTAACAACCAGTACTTTCATGCTATGTGTTGCCCCTTTTTCATATAGTTTTACTTGTTCATGCGCTTACAGTCGATTGACTATATTTAAGAAGATGTGTACCATATGCTTAACTAACTTTATTCGTATATAATATCATCTAGATATACAACAAATCCATCTGGATTATTATCTTTCGACGCGACAAAACAAAACCCACCAATAACATTGCTTAAATCTTTATTTCTTAGATCTATTGCATAGTGTGTCCAGTTTTTGCTAGAGCAACGGATCCGGTTGATACGACTAAAAACAACAACGCAACCACTACTGCAAACAGCCTATTCATCACACCCTTCCATTTACTGTTTTCTGTTTAATTATGGTTCACTTTCTGATAAAAACAAATTTTATTTATTTCTTCTTAACATTGCCTGAACTTTAGTAGGCAATCCCCAAAGATTAATAAATCCCTCTGCATCTTTGTGGTTATAGATTTCATCTTTTTCAAAAGTTGCAAGTTTCTCTGAATACAAAGAATATTCTGCATCTCTTGAAACAGTCGTAATATTGCCCTTATAAAGTTTTAATTTGATGTTTCCAACAACATATTTTTGAGTTTCGTCAATAAATGCGTCAAGAGCTTCTCTCAAGGGAGAAAACCATAACCCATAATACGCAATTTCAGCATACTTAGAAGATAAGGATTGTTTGAAATGCAATGTATCGCGATCAAGAGCGATTGACTCTAATTCTCCATGCGCGGCATACAAAAGGGTAGCTGCAGGAGATTCATAAACGCCTCTAGACTTCATACCTACAAGTCTATTTTCAACAATATCAATTCTTCCTATTCCATTTGCTCCGGCAATTTTATTTAATTTTGTAATCAATTCCACAGGTTGTAATTTTTTGCCGTCAACCGCAACAGGAATACCTTTCTCAAACGATATGGAAACACACGTCGGTTTATTCGGAGCTTTTTCTGGAGAAACAGTCATTTTAAACATTGACTCGTCGTACGCGCTTCCCAAATCTTCCAAAATACCGCCTTCATAAGATATATGCCATAAATTTGCGTCTGAAGAATAAGGCTTTGATTTCGTTACAGGAATGGGAATATTTCTCTTTCTAGCGTAGTTAATAGCATCTTCTCTTGATCTTATTTCCCATTCTCTCCAAGGCGCAATAATTTTTACATTTGGAATCAAAGCCTTGAACGCAAGCTCAAAACGAACTTGATCATTCCCTTTGCCTGTTGCACCATGACAAACAGCATCTGCGTTCTCTTTTTTTACAATTTCTGCAATTTTTTCGGCAATAATAGGTCTTGCAAGAGACGTTCCCAAAAAATATCTGTTTTCATATAAAGCATTTGCTTTTACTGCAGGATATATATACTCCGTAACAAACTCTCTCTTTGCGTCAACTATATAAGATCTTGAAGCGCCTGTTTTCTTTGCTTTTTCGTTTAGTCCATTAAGCTCTTTTCCCTGACCAACATCAACACAACAAGCTATAACTTCGCAGTTATAATGTTCTTTAACCCAAGACAAAATAACAGACGTATCGAGTCCACCTGAATAAGCTACTACTACTTTTTTAATTCTACCTCTTTCTGTTGCCATTTTGAACTCCTCTCATATATTTGTAGTCAGATCTGCAATCTCAATATCCCGCCAATGCCATTGGCATCGCTACCCCTTTTAAAAAAATGGAACATCTAGCAATTAAGCATATGGTTCAATGCTTCATCCAAAATCTTTACAGCGCAGTCTATATCTTTTTTCGTAATTATTAGTGGCGGTAAAAGTCTTAACACAGTATCATGAGTACAGTTTATAATTAATCCCTTGTCTAAACAATAATTTACAACATCTTTACCGTTAACAGCAAGGCTGATACCTAACATTAAACCAAGTCCTCTGACTTCTTTTATTGCAGAATACTTCTTCTTTAAACCATCCAATTTTTTACGAAGATATTTTGCGGCTTTTGCGGAATTATTCAAAAACTTTGCATTTATAATTTTCAACACGGCAAGAGACGCGGCGCAAGACACGGGATTGCCACCGAACGTAGAGCCGTGATCTCCATATACAAAAGCTCCAGCGCATCTCTTACCTGCAACAGTAGCGCCTAAGGGCAACCCGTTAGCCAAAGATTTTGCCATAGTTACAATATCAGGTTTAACATCGTAATTTTCAAAAGCGTAAAATTTCCCAGTACGTCCAACGCCACACTGAATTTCATCAAAAATCAAAAGAAGATTTTTTTCATCGCACAATTTTCTTAAGTCTTTTAAAAATGCTTTCTTGGCAGGAATCACTCCTCCTTCGCCCTGTACAGGCTCTATCATTACTGCGACAGTTCTGTCGTTTATAAGTTTATTTACAGAATCAATATTATTAATTTCAGCAAAAACAAATTTTTCCTGTAACGGTTTCAAATACTCATGAAATTTTTTCTGTCCCGTGGCAGAAAGAGTCGCTATAGTTCTTCCGTGAAACGAGTTATCAAAACAAATTATCTCATAACGATTACCTTTTTTAGAAGGATTTAAAAAGCCCCATTTCCTTGCAAGTTTTACTGCGCACTCGTTCGCCTCAGCTCCGGAATTTGACAGAAAAACCCTAGCTCCGGGAAACGCTCTTTTAGAAAGTTCTTCACCCAACTTAATTTGAGATTTGGCATAATACAAATTTGAAACATGAGCAAAAACATCTAATTGAGCTTTCGCAGCTTTCACAACAGAATCATTACAATGCCCAACATTACATACGCTTATACCCGCAAAGAAATCCAAATATTTTTTTCCGTTTTCATCCCACACAAACTGATCTTTAGCTTTTTTTACAACCAAATTATTACGCTTGTACGTGCGCATAAAATATTTATCTTCAATTTGCTTTATCTTCATTTCTTTATTACTGTTCCTTTTATTTTCCGTATTCCGCTTATATCATTCGCTATCCACACTTCTTTTACGCCTTTTTTAACAGAATTTATGCAGCCTTTAATCTTGGGTATCATTCCACCGGTTATAGTCTCGTCTTTTACAAGTGCGCTTATGTCTTTTAATCTGATTTCTTTAATTATTTTTTTGTTTTTATCAAAAACACCTGGGACATCCGTCAAAAATATAAGTTTTTGCGCTTTGAAAGCTACTGCTATCGACGACGCTAAAGTATCGGCATTAACATTTAAGACATTGCCGTTAAAATCCGAAGCAACTGAAGCTATCACAGGTAAAAAGCCTGATTTTATTAAGACGTCTATAAGTTTTTTATTTACTTTAACAGGTTCGCCAACAAAACCAAGTCGTTGAATCTGCTTGCATATTACGCTTTTACCGTCTTTGCCCGAAATCCCAACCGCATTTGCGCCTTTTTTTATAAGTCCCGTCGTTAAAATTCTGTTTACTTTACCGCTCAAAGCCATTTCCACAACACCGAGTGTACCTGCATCCGTAAACCTTAAACCATCAATAAACTTACCGGTTATAGAAAATTTTTCAAGCAACGCATTTATTTCTAGTCCACCGCCATGAACTAAAATCATTTGTTGTCTTCGCGAAATTACCGCAAGTTCTTCAAGAAATCTATTTTGCACATGCGGATTTTTAGTTAAACTTCCGCCAAATTTCACCACTGTCAACGATTTCATTTTCCACACCTCTTATTAGAACATTAAGAATGACTCTCAGCGTTATGCTCGCTATAGTTGGCTATAGAATACTTACACTTCAACTTAAAATTACAAAACTGACACTTCGACGTATCCGGATCAAAATTTTCACCAGCTATAGCTTCAGCTACCTCTATTGCGCCATTTACTGCGCCATTTATTTCCATTTGAGATCTTTTCGTATAAATTTTTTTATTATACGATAAAAAATAGACGGCTATTTTATCAGGATTAAAACCAAAAACATTCCTACAGGCATAAGCATAGAAACTTAACTGCAAATCCTTATCTATTCTTTCTTGTTCCCATATTTTCGCATGGGTTTTATAATCCATAACTTCATAAGTTCCATCGGAATATTTATCAATTCTGTCTATAATACCTATAAATCTATATTTGCCGATATTTGCGTCAAACGCTTTCTCAACATACAAAACTTCAGCTTCAGATTCGCTAAAAGATTCATAATAATTCTCAAGCATATGCTTACCACGATTATAATATTCAAAAATTTGCTGAGGATCGGTAAAACCATCTTTTTTCCACGAAGAATCGTAATATTCAAATAAATTGTCATACGATTGTTCCGTCTCACTGTGAAATTGTTCAAGTGTTTTATGAATAATATGCCCAAAAGTAATATCAGCATTAACCGGAATATGCATATTATCCAAATACACCAGTTTGTATTTATAAGGGCAAAACAAATATGTGCTTACCCTTGAATAACTTATTTTAAAGTCTTGTCTCATTTTTTATTCGTCTTATAGAAAGAAATAACAGTATATCCGTATTTTTCTACTCTAACACATTCAAGCCCAGCAACCTCGCCAACAGATTCCTTTATATGTTTTTGCGCTATAAGTATAGAATTATCTTTCAAAATATCGTACCGCACAACATTTTTTAATGCAGGGTACGTAAGCACAAGCGCCCTTTTATCCCAATCCTTGTAAGGCGCTCCCATAAAAACTATGTCGTATTTATCCTGTAAAACATCAAAATCTTTTATGACATCGCACTTAACAATTCTCGCTCTGTCGGCAAAGCCAAGCGTATTGACATTATGCTTAATAAGCGATAAAGAGACATTGCTCAGTTCTGCAAATACAACCTTCTTAGCGCCACGAGAAAGCGCTTCAATTCCAACAGAACCCACACCTGCAAACAAATCGAGAAATTTAGAATCCGGAACTTTAGATTGTACTATATCAAAAATTGATTTTTTCATTCTGCCAAGCATTGGACGTATAGACAAATCCTCCTGAGGAAGAGTTTTTAGTAACCTGCCCTTAGCCGTTCCTGCAATAACTTTCAAACTCACTTATTGTTCTCCAAAAACCTGAACAAAAACTTTTCTGCTTCCAGCTCTACTATCAAAATCCACTAAAATTATTTGTTGCCATGTTCCTAGCATTATGGATTTCAATACAATCGAGATGGTTTTTGACGTACCTATCAACGAAGAACGTATATGCGAAAAATCGTCACCATTATATTTAAGTGCAAGAGAACCTGCAATAAGCAATACTAAAAATATCATTAATAAAACATTAAAACATTTTCCTATTGTGTTTTGTATCTTTTTACCAAAAAATTTGAGAGCAGTTACAACAATAAAAAATCGCCCACCTATTCCGAGTATTGAAGCGAAAAACAAAACATGCAAAGAAATACTAAATCTTCCTGCCGAAATTGTTAGAACTTTATACGGGATCGGCGTAAATGCACCGGCAAAAATGCTTAAAAAAGCATTAATTGCATACTTTTCACCAACCACTGCAACAGCATTGTGAAAACTGTAAAAACTTTCCTATCGCATAGCCTAAAAAAGCGCCAAACACAGAACCTGACGTGCAAATTAAAGCCTTTTTCCACCAATTTTTTGGCTCTGCAACAACTATAGGTATAAGAGGCACATCAGATGGAACTGGAAAAAAGAACTTTTCACAAATACTATAAAAACAACGCATAGTTTGATTTTTTTGTTTTTGACCAATGCAAAATCCAATCATAATAGACTACGCATAAATTCAAGTGACCAATTTATTATCTCCTTCACTTGGCAATTATACCTTAGTCGAGTGTTGATGTCAAACGTTTGTAGAACATCACAACATAATGCGTGCTTTAGGAAATTGTGAAGTAGTTGCAAATAATGAAGTGGCGTTTCGTAATTTAAAGACTTGTGTCCTCTTTGCATATTATACCAAAAAAGCCATCTTTTGATTTTCTTATTTGCCGAACAATCTTCATTTCTATAAACGAACTGCTCTTTTACCGTTCTGCAAAAACACTCAATAAAAGCGTTGCTTTTTAGACAGCGTGGGTAATTCCAATGTCTGTGCAAGCGCATAAAATTTGTTGTAATATTGCATTTTGCGTCTCGCATAATTTACGCCAAAGGTAAAGGTTTGACTTAAATCCAACTTTTGCTGTTAACTTCGTTATACCAACTTTCGAAATGTGCAATATGTGCTTGAGATTTTTCAGTCCTTGCAAATTAGAAGGTTTAAATTGATATAATCGGATTGATATAACAGCGACGGTTACATTTGCTGGCAGGAAGGTTTGAGGCAGGAAGATTCAAGGGTAGAAAGAAGACGTAGTTGCAAATAATGAAGTGGCGTTTCGTAATTTAAAGACTTGTGTCCTCTTTGCATATT
>NZ_JAIXMZ010000083.1:0-4508 GCF_020328025.1 Candidatus Endomicrobiellum pyrsonymphae
GTTCCCAAAACTGCTGCGCCTATTGCCACTCTTGTTGGCGTTATGCTAAGTCCGCCGACGTTATAGATTTCACGATCCCAGAAGCTAACTGGAGAGGAATTTATAGGGGGGGGGTTATCATTATCGTCCACCCGCTGTGGGACTACAGACGGTCTTGTTGTGAACTCGCTAACATTGCTACTAGCTTTGCTACCAGCTTTGCTGGATTTATCGGGCGAGCATGCCGAAAGGAGCAGAGAAAGGCAAACAAACAAGTTTACACATCTTTTTAATTGTAATGTCATCATACTATTTCCTCTTTTGTTTTTATCTATCGCTTTTGATAAATTTAGATTTAGAGATTAGGGGAATGTAGAATATGTATCGCTTCACGAATGAAAACTTCCTCTTTTATTTTAGTATCACTTTTTTTGTTTTGCATTTATAAGAAAATCAATTATACCAAATCAAATGTGATTGTATCATCTCATCAAATACAACTGTTGTGATTATATCAAAATCAAACCTTTATTGTAATTATACAAAATTAATCCCTTACTTTTAACATTTTAACCTTAAAGATTATACAATCAAAATAATCAAAATTCAATCAGAGATCTTTGTCTTCTTTCTACCCTTATCAACCGGTTGATATGTTGTCAATCATCTAAAATGAAAATAACACCTCTTTTAAAACACTAATTACAAAAGTTGCAAACCACAGCTTAGCAGGAGGCGTCTGACGACGCACTGGTACAACGAAAAAATGGAAAGCATTAGCCCCCATCAGGATGCTAGGAAACACCAATGAGAAATAAAATTTTAACTTTTTCTTAGATTTTTTAACTATAGCATTTCGTCTCTCACTTGCTATTTTTACCAAAGCCACATATTTATGGTTCTCCGTCAAAGATTTAGAACAAGCCATCTGAGAGGAATTACCACAAGTTGTTTAAATTTAAAACACAATGTTTTAATCTCCAGGGAGGAAACGCCACGACCTCATTTTCGTTTAATGCGCGCACGCACGCATTTTAAAAATGAGTTAAGTTTTACTTTTAGAGTTTAAATAACATTTTTTTAGTTTGATTATGCAGTAAAATTATGTACAATAAACATGATAGTTTTGTTTTTGATTTGCAATAAGGACTTACAAATTGCTTACAAATCGGGCAAAATCATATATAAAGTCAATGCGATGCTAGAAGCGTAGCGAAGTATCCAAAATGGATTTTTCTCATACGTTTTGCCTGATGTAAATAACGATTTAAAAGAGAGATTAATATGTCGCTATCGTATAAAAGATCTGTTAGAGTAGGAGAGCTTATACAACAGACTGTTTCAGAAGTTATAAGAGAAATAAAAGATTTGAATTCAGGACTTGTTACAATTATGGGTGTAAAACTTACTGACGATTTGTTAAGCTGTAAAATTCATTATTCCATTTTTGGCTCGGCAGAAGATAAGCAAAAAGCAGATGAAGTTTTAAAAAGAAATACAGGAAAGGTTCGGCATCAATTGGCTTTGCGTTTAAATTTAAGACGCACTCCCATAATATCTTTTGTTTATGACGGTACCAACGAAAGAGCGACAAAAATATTTGATATACTTAAAAACATAGAAGAAGAAAAATAATCTACACCGGAGAGTTGGTAGTGCAAAATAAAATCAATTCATCTGACAAAAAAAAGATTGCAGAAATTTCCAAGATAGTAAAACAATCAAAAACGTTTTTTATTGCTGGACATGTAAAACCTGATGGCGACAGCCTAGGGTCAGCTTTGGCGTTAGCGTCTGTTTTAAATCGAAATGGAAAGAGATCTCGCGTTTATTGCGCTGATAGGGTGCCGGATTTTCTAAAATTTCTTAAAGGTTCAGATAAAATAAAAATGTCTGCGAAAACAACTGATATTTTTGATTGCGCGATAATATTGGAATCGCTTGACTTTTCTAGAATGGGCAACATTATTGCCACTAAACAAGCAAAAAAAATAATCAATATAGACCATCATTCAACATACACAAATTTCGGCGATGTTAATTATATTGTTCCGTCAGCGTCATCAACATCAGAGCTTATCTTCAATATTTTTGAGCATATGAAAATTAAATTAACAAAAAATGAAGCGGAAAGTCTTTACACCGGTATTTTGACAGATACAGGTCGTTTCCAGCAGCTAAATACTACTCCCAATTCGCACATTGCTTGCGCGAAACTTATGGAGTACGGTGTAGAGGTAAATGAAATTTATAAAAAAATTTATGAGAATACTTCTATCAACGCGTTGAAATTACAAGGGCTGGCTCTGCGCGGTATAAGAACAATTTTAAGCGGTCAAGTTTCTTATATTGTTTTAACAAAAGATATGTTTAAAAAAAGCGGACTAAGTTCTGACGATTCAGGAGGTATTTCAAATTATACTTTAAGAATAAATGGTGTGAAAATCGGTTGTGTGTTTAAAGAGATTGACAAGAAAACAACTAAGGTTAGTTGCCGTTCGGTAAAAAATTTTGATGCGCTTGGTGTTGTCAGCAGGTTTGGTGGTGGCGGTCATAAAAATGCCGCGGGATGTACAATCAACGAGGATATAGAAACTACAATAAAAATGATTAGCGAGGTTCTAGAAGAGGTATTAAAGTTGAAAGAAAGTCAAGAAAAGTGACCATAAAACAATTTAATGTATTATCTTACAAGCGTG
This sequence comes from Candidatus Endomicrobiellum pyrsonymphae, assembly GCF_020328025.1. Lineage (NCBI taxonomy): Bacteria > Pseudomonadati > Elusimicrobiota > Endomicrobiia > Endomicrobiales > Endomicrobiaceae > Candidatus Endomicrobiellum > Candidatus Endomicrobiellum pyrsonymphae. The sequence continues at coordinate 2,679 of NZ_JAIXMZ010000083.1, forward strand.
CAAGCATGATATTTTAAATGTGAAAGTGTTTTGTTCCAGAGGTACTTATATGGCGCATGCAGTTCGTTCTTTATTTTTGTATTCCAGCTCGTCATCAGCTTCGTACTCAAGCTCCTCTAGCCCGTTGTTCCATGAATCGCGCGGGTAAGACGAATGCAAAATATGGACTAGAGCGCTGATAGACTTAGAGACGCTAGACTCAGTAGCGCAACTGACGATGATATTGTATAAAGGAGCGTATAAATAAATGACACACGCTTCTCGGACGTTATTAGCAGTAGTACTATCTGCTTTATATCTGATGTCAGGGTTGCAGGTCGCCCAAACCCAAAGAAGTAGTTATACGAAGGACGTTGGTTCGAGATTTGGGTAATCTTCTAGAGTGCGAGGCGACTGTTAAAACTTTAAGAAGAGGTGTTATAGACGTTTTTGATGTCAAAATGCTTTAAGTTTTGATGATTTGGAGAGTCCCGGCAAAATAATGGAAAAATTAATACCTTGTGAGAAATTGTTAGAGTTAGCAAAATGACTACAAAATCAGTAATAACCATTGGAACTTTTGATGGGTTACACAAAGGACACAGACTTCTTATAAGCAAGACTTTATTTGGCGCAAAGAAAAACAATTTTAAAAGTATAGTAATTGTACTTAAAAAGCCCGTAAGAAAAGTCGACGGTTTGCTTATGACGTTTGAAGAAAAGTTAGAGGCAATAAAATCTCTTGGTATAGACGAAATTTTTGTAATAGAGGTTCCTTCAGAAGTTCTATTGTGTACTCCCGATGAGTTTTTTGATGAATTTTTACGCGATACTCTTAATGTTTCAGAAATAATATGCGGATCTACTTTTGCTTTTGGTAAAAATAGAGAAGGTGATATTAGCTGGCTTGAGAGAAAAGCAAAGAATAATAATGTAAAAGTAAACATTATAAAACCTTTGAAACATGCTTCAAGGAAAATTTCGTCATCACAGATAAGAATACTGATTGAAAAAGGCGATTTAAAAAAAGCGGAGAAATTGCTAGGGGGAAAATATTATTTTACAGGGATGCCGTTTAAAGAGAATGGTATGGGTAAGCAGCTTGGTTGTCCAACGGTGAATCTGCAAGTAGATAGCGGTAAACTTCTTCCTAAAGGAGTTTTTTTAAGTCTTATATCACAGTGTGAGCGGATATATCCTTCAATTACAAACATCGGCGCTCGCGTTACTTTTAACAGAGGAAATAACATTATCCCTGAGACACATATTCTTGATTTTCAAGGCGTATGGAAAAAATCCAAAACCAAAGTTGTGCTATTAAAAAAAATAAGAAACGAAAAAAAATTTGCGAATATTGAACTTCTTAAAGCGCAAATTTTCAAGGATATTTTAATGGCTTCGAAATTTTTTAATAAGGATGGATAATGCGAGTGGTGTGTTTGTCCAGCCATTTGCTATTTTCTGTAAAATCTGTTACACTCTGCGGGGTTTTCTACATTCTTAATAAATAGTTGAAATAAGGCTAAAATGCTAGAGGATTGTATTTTTTGTAAGATAGGCGCTGGAAAAATGTCTTCTCATAAAGTGTATGATGACGAAGAAGTTTTTGCTTTTAAGGATGTGAATCCTCAAGCGCCGGTCCATGTAGTTATTATTCCTAAAAAGCATATAAGTGGATTGGATGTTGTTACGAGTGAGGATGGAAGAATATTGGGACATATTCAAGTTGTAGTGGCAAAAATTGCAAAACAATTTCTCGAGATGAAAAATGGGTTTCGTTTGGTTAGTAACTGTGGGATTGATGGCGGACAAACAGTTTTCCATATACACTATCATCTCCTTGGCGGTCGG
>NZ_JAIXMZ010000084.1:0-3790 GCF_020328025.1 Candidatus Endomicrobiellum pyrsonymphae
TACTAGTCATTATTAACAATTGTTGTAAGCAGTATTACCTTGATAAAGCTTATATGCTCACTTAATTATACCTTTTTTTAAGGATTTCTTATACCACTCTTTTCAGTGGGTTGATAAGATGACGAAGCAATCCAGCATCGTTGTTGTCCATAGTTAACCAACTTTATATTGGTGCATTGCGTTAGCTCAAAAATAGATGCAATGTGAGATGGACTGACAAAGCGGTAAGCTCATTCCTCTTGCTAGGAAGTCTAACGACGTAGCGCGCTATTTTTGAGCTGACCATGGAAAAGGCTAGAAGGAATAAATATAAGCAGCAGAAAAAGCAGACGCGCAATTAGTAGCAGTAATTGTAGTGCGGGAAAAAATGGAAGCAATGATTGCTGTGGAACATAAAATAATGCAGGAGAGAAAAGTCTTGCATGCGCCAAAGGTAAAGAAGAAAAAAACAATCAAACCAAACTGTAAAAACAGGTGATGATTGTAAATAAGATGAGTTATGTTAGAAACTGCAACGCGAAAAGTAATAAAATAGCAAGGCCTTCAATCTTACCAAATACAATCCTAACTTCAGGAAAAATTTTTATATGTATAACGTAGATTCAATTTCAATCATTTCCAAAGCAGTTCATTCTCTGGTGGATTTAATAGCCACTGTAATAGCCTATTTTGCAGTACGAGAAGCGTTAAAACCTGCCGATAACGATCATTCTTACGGACACGGTAAATTTGAAAATATTTCAGGCACAATAGGGGCTTTGCTTATTTTTGCCACCACTACCTATATTGTTTACAAAGTTGCCGAAAAATTTGTACATTCTAAAATTATAGAAATGCCTATTGTTGGTGTTTTAATAATGTTGTTTTCAGCAGCAGTTAATTTTTTATTTCAAAAAAATTGTTTGCGTTGCTACAAAAAAAGCAGACTCCATAGCAGTTGAAGCGGATGCATGGCATTTAAGAGCAGACATTTATATGTCGCTTGGCGTTATGGTAGCGCTGTTTATAATAATAATTGTAGAATTTTTGATACTCGGTAAAAATATTTACTGGCTTGACTCTGTAGCAGTTTTTATTGTAGCTTTTATGGTATGTCAACTTATTGTAAAATCAGCAAAAGATTTGCTTGATATAAGCCTTCCAGATGAAGAAATAGCAACAATAAAAAATATAATATGTGCAAATGAAGAGATTTCAAGATATCACGACCTTAAAACAAGAAAAGCAGGAAATAGAAGATTTATAGAATTTCATATATTTGTTGCGCCTAACATGACAGTGAAACAATCACACGAGATAACAAAAAAATGAGCGTCTATATATCGTCAAATCTTAGAAATGCCATAGTTGCAATTCGTGTGAAGTCGTGCGACAACGCCTGTACGCCAAAGTGCCGAGAAGATTGTCTTATAAAAGAAAACATAAATAATGAGTGGGAGTAGTAGTTTATGTTAACCAAACAACACATAACAGAATTAAAACGCGAAGGCGACGGGAGTAACATCGCTGCGCTTATTACTTCTCAACGAGATGTTGGGAGTATCAATTTTATCCTTGAGAGTTTAGGGCATTTGCCTGAAAATTTCAATTCTGATTTTTTATATAAACTTTTAAAGCACAATCATTCACAGGTTAGACTTAATGCTGTTAAAAACGTCGGCAAGCTAAATGGGAAAGGCGATACGAGTAGCCTTATTGCACTTTATAAAATGGAAACTGACACTGCTGTTCGTAGAGAAATAGTATCATCGATCGGACGACAAAGAAAACCAGCAAATAAATCTTTACTTTTTGATTTTTTGAAAGATCACGACCCCAAAATTGTATGCCAAGCTATACGGGGACTTCTTGTGTTTGAGCGAGATAAAGAAGTTGAAAGATACTTGCGTCCCCTTGTTAATCATCCTAATGAGATGGTTAGGACAATAATATATAAAGAATATTTTTCTAAAGAAAATAAGAATAAAAATATTTTACCGCACACCCAAACATACGATTTTCTAAAAAATATTGTTGTAAATGCCGATGTTTTAGAGGCTTTAAAAGTTGTTCCTAACGAAAGCATTCATTTAACTTTTACTTCTCCGCCGTACTATAATGCTCGCGATTATTCAATTTACCCAAGTTATCAGGCTTATTTAGAGTTTTTAGAAAAAGTCTTTACAGAAACACATAGAATAACAAAAGAGGGGCGTTTTTTAGTTGTGAACACATCGCCTATTATTATTGCTCGCATTAGCCGTTCTCATTCAAGCAAGAGGTATGCTATTCCATTTGATTTGCATTCATGTCTAGTTAAAAACGGTTGGGAATTTATAGATGATATTATTTGGCTTAAACCTGAAGCGAGTGTAAAAAATAGAGTCGGTGGATTTATGCAACACAGAAAACCATTGGGCTATAAGCCAAATTCTATTACAGAATATTTAATGGTTTATCGTAAATCGACAGAAAAATTATTAGATTGGAATATCCACAGTTATGATAATGAAACTGTCAAACAAAGCAAGGTCGCAGTTGGATATGAGACTACTAACGTTTGGAAAATAGATCCTTGTTTTGATAAAGTTCATTCGGCAGTTTTTCCTGTTGAACTTTGTAAGCGAGTTATTCAGTATTATTCTTACAAATGGGATTTGGTATTTGACCCTTTTGGGGGAAGCGGGACGGTTGGTAGAACGGCAAAATTATTAGATAGGTTATTTTTTTTAACCGAAAAAGAAGAAAAGTATTTTGAATATATGAAGTCCAAAACAAAAAATCAAAAGTTATTTGACAGGAGAATAACGCAATTCTTGACATTAGAACAATTTCAAAAAGAGGCGACTAATGACATTAGCGGATCAGATAGTAAGAAACATTGTCACACGCGTTATTAAATCGCAAGATTATCGTATAGAGATAGTAAATCTTATTAATGCTGAATTTTTACAGTTTGTCGTTGATTTCTTTAAAAAGATTGTAGCTGCAAAGTTAAATTCTGAAGATATTACAATTGATTGGTATAAAAAAGCGTTTATGAATGAAAATTTGTCTGCCGCTGATATCGCTATAAACGCAGGACTTAACAAGAAGACCATAAATAATATGTACGGTTCTGCTACAAGAACGATAGTTATAGAAGCGGCTAATGAACATTTTGAATCTTTGTATAATAACATTCAAACTCTTGTTGAAATAGAAAAAGAAATAGAACTTGCTTTGACCGTAAAACTAAAAAGCGTTAGCGTCGAATTAAATGTAAGCGAGAGCTTAATAGTTATCAATACATTAGCAGTTAAAAGATCACAATTACGCGGTGGATTATGGAGCGCAACAGGCAAAAGCGTAGAAAAATATTTAATGCTTGTTTTGTGTAAGTTATATCAAATTGATAAAAAATACTATGATGCAGAAAATTTTGTAAAAGATAAAACTAAAAAAGTTGATAGAGAAATTGATTTTTACCTCGTCAATAATGGAAAGAAATATCTATGCGAGGTGAAGCTTATGGGAAAAGGCAATCCGGAAAGCGCGGATGCCATATTTGCAAGGAAATCTGATTTGTTTGTAGCAGATACTTTATCTCAACAGAACAAAAATCAGGCGGATGAATTAAAGGTTAGTTGGATTGCCTTTTCCCATAAGCTTCACCTCGCATAGATATTTCTTTCCATTATTGACGAGGTAAAAATCAATTTCTCTATCAACTTTTTTAGTTTTATCTTTTACAAAATTTTCTGCATCATAGTATTTTTTATCAATTTGATAAAACTTACACAAAACAAGCATTAAATATTTTTCTACGCTT
>NZ_JAIXMZ010000084.1:3800-4959 GCF_020328025.1 Candidatus Endomicrobiellum pyrsonymphae
AAGCGTAGAAAAATATTTAATGCTTGTTTTGTGTAAGTTATATCAAATTGATAAAAAATACTATGATGCAGAAAATTTTGTAAAAGATAAAACTAAAAAAGTTGATAGAGAAATTGATTTTTACCTCGTCAATAATGGAAAGAAATATCTATGCGAGGTGAAGCTTATGGGAAAAGGCAATCCGGAAAGCGCGGATGCCATATTTGCAAGGAAATCTGATTTGTTTGTAGCAGATACTTTATCTCAACAGAACAAAAATCAGGCGGATGAATTAAAGGTTAGTTGGATTGCCTTAAGAGATAAAGATGGCTTTAGACGTTTTGAGTTTGCACTAAAAAGATTTGGTATTCCGTACATAAAATACAATGGTAATTTAGATAAAGATTTGACGGAAATCTTGGATGAGTTATTTTAGTTAGATTTTTCAAAAAATGTATTGCTATATATTTAGAATTGTACGACTTGGAATAAATTTTAAAAAAATTAAAAAACGTATCTTTGTACCTTTGTAAGATAAAACAAAAGTATCAAAAATTCTTGTGAGCGCACTCGTCGAGTGTACTCGGCAGATTTACAGTTGGATTGCATATTTGCCGAAAGCTACTATAGTCAAATTGCTTTAAATCGAGCCAGCAGTATATTTGCGATGATGAAATGCCGAAGCAATTCAGCGTTGTCGTTGTCCGTAGTTAACCAACTTTATATTGGCGCATTGCGTTAGCTCAAAAATAGATGCAATGCGAGATGGACTGACAAAGCGGTAAGCTCATTCCTCTCGCTAGGAAGTCCAACGACGCAGCGTGCTATTTTTGAGCTAACCATGGAAAAGGCTAGAAGGAATAAATATAAGCAGCAGAAAAAGCAGACGCGCAATTAGTAGCAGTAATTGTAGTGCGGGAAAAAATGGAAGCAATGATTGCTGTGGAACACAAAATAATGCAGGAGAGAAAAATCTTGCATGCGCCAAAGGTAAAGAAGAAAAAAACAATCAAGCCAAACTGTAAAAACAGGTGATGACTGTAAATAAGATGAGTTATGTTAGAAACTGCAACGCGAAAAGTAATAAAATAGCAAGGCTTTCAATCTTGTCAAGCGCCACAAAGCAGGTAAAATAAAAAAATGGAGCAAAACTCCAAAGAAGACGGAATGATGAATTTTA
>NZ_JAIXMZ010000085.1:0-4508 GCF_020328025.1 Candidatus Endomicrobiellum pyrsonymphae
AATTGTTGTAAGCAGTATTACCTTGATAAAGCTTATATGCTCACTTAATTATACCTTTTTTCAAGGATTTCTTATACCACTTTTTTCAGTGGGTTGATGAAATGACGAAGCAATCCAGCATCGTTGTTGTCTAAATTGTCACAACTTCCTCTTTTGTTTCTATCTATCGGTTTTGATAAATTTAGATTTGGATATTATAGATTCCAAACAAAAACGCTGCACCAATTATTTCCTATTTTGTTTCTATCTATCGGTTTTGATAGATTTTGATAAATTTAGATTTAGAGACTAGGGGAATGTGGACTATGTATCGCTTCACGTGAAAATTCCTTCTTTTATTTTAGCGCCACTTTTTTTGTTTTGCATTTATAAGAAAATCAATTATACCAAATCAAAGTTTTTAACAAATCAGCTACAGCTGTTGTAATTATATCAAAACTTTTAACAATTTGACATAAAATCATCAAAGATTATAACCTAAAATCAGGCAAAGATGACAAACAAAAATCAGGCAAAAAACAGATATTTTTTAAAACGATTTAACAGCGAAGAAGTTTTAACGAATGGAACGATTTTAAAGCTATAGAGTTTCAAAGGTACAACGAAACAGAACGGCTAATTTTGTATTTTAGGTTACATTTGTGGGGATATTAATCTGTTTTCAACGCCACCATCATTCTTTCCTCAGCATTCTGCCATTTTCGCCATATTGCTACATCAAACAGATGGATTATTTTTTATTCTCAGCATCCCATTTCTCATTCATCGCCTCAAACGCCAACTCCTTCACACCCATCATCACATCCTTCAGCTTCAACCCTATCGGCTTCTTCTCCGCCTCAATCTTCCACGTCACCCACTCATGCGTCCCCGCCGACAGCAACAGCGTCTTATCCCTCTTTCTATCCCCCGTCTCCGCCGCCTCTTGCCTCACCTGCGTCTCCCAATCCGTCCCCAGTAGCTGCGCATTCATATTTTTTTCCATCCGCTTTCCCATATCCGGATCTAGCGCATTCCATATACTACTCTTCGCAGACATCAGACTAAGTAAGTAGGAGTCGTCTGCCTCGTATGGGTCCAAGAAGATATTATCCGGCACCCCCATCACCTTCCTCATCTCCCTCGCCGCCAACTCCGAACTCAAGTGTTGCCTATAAGTCATCTTCTTCATCACATCCTTCCCCGCCTGCCGCACCTTATCCACCCCCGTCTTCGTTAACTCCTTCTCCGCATTCACCACCACCGCTATCAACTTCTTCTTCGTTTCCCTTCTCTCCCTAGCAATCGCATCCTTCCCCGCCTGCAACACCGACGACTCCGACCGTATATATACAATACCATTATTCCTACATAGCTTAAACTCCGCCTCCCTCAGTGCCCACTCCTCCCCCTTTCCTGCCGCCTGCACCACACTCTCCGTCTCTTCCGCTGTCAGTACCACGACGGGGGTGCTTGGTCGTTCGGGGTTATCTTCTTTATCTTCCCCTTTCTCTTTCTTGCCATCTTTGCCGTTGTCGGCGGTTGAATGCTTCTTCCACCAAACCGCCACAGCAAATGTTCCCAAAGCTGCGACTGTGCCTACTGCCAACCTTTTTGGCGTTACGCTAAATCCTCCGACTTTCCAGATTTCACGATTCAAGAAGCTAACTGGAGTGGGATTTGAAGGGGAGGGGGTGAGGTTGAGTGTGCCATTATCGTCCACCTGCTGTGGGACTACAGACGGTCTTAGCGAGCTAATTTTGCTGGATTTATCGGGCGAGCATGCCGAAAGGAGCAGAGAAAGGCAAACAAACAAGCTTACACATCTTTTTAAACGTAATGCCATCATATTATGTCTTCCTCTTTTAAGAGTGATGTCATTATACTATTTCCTCTTTTGTTTTTATCTATCGATTTTGATAGATTTAGATATTATAGCAAACAAACAAGCTTACACATCTTTTTAAACGTAATGTCATCATATTATGTCTTCCTTGTAAGAGTGATGTCGTCATGCTATTATTATTGGAGTGAAATACGGTCTCAATTTTTAATTATGGCAAACAAAAATAAACAATTCTAATCTAAAACTTTACACAATCTTTTTTACACTTTCATGCCACAACTTTAGTCTGCAAATATTTTAGATAGACTTTACAGAACTCAATGCCGGCAAAGGTTTCTTTAATTTGTTGAGCTCAATTGAATTCTTTTCTTCAGCATGATTCTCGTCTGTTGCAACATCGCTAGTTTTTGCCCGAACCCCGTCTATTCTTGTTAGAATCTCAGCTAATTTTACAGAACTCTCGGCAACTTTAAGACTAACCTTAGACCATTTAACATTATTTTCAGCAATAGCAAGCTCTAGCTTGGCTAACTTAACATATTCTTTGATAGTTTTACCATTCCTAACTTCATTTTTCTTAAGCTCAACATTGGCTTTAGCCACTTTGAGATCCTGCTCGTACTTGCCAATATCAGACTTGAATTTGTCAATATCAGACATGGCTTGAACAATATATTCGTTTTTTGCCAGTTTATTAATATCAAGTTTTTCTTGATTAATCATGTAAGTAATAACGTCTTCACTTTTGGTTTTAACAGCATCAGTTTCAACTCGAACTCTTTTTAAGATAAGATTCATGCTTTTAATATCGGCAACGCTTCTTTCAAGTCGAGCTTTAGCCCATTCAACACATGCTCTGGCTAGTTTGACACGATTCTCATCGGTTATAGCAGCACCAATTCCTGTCTCAATCTCATCAACTTTAAGATAAGCCTTGCTTACTTTAAGATCAGCTTCAATTTCTTTAAGGTAAGCCATGTAAATATCAAGATTAATTTTGGCTAATTTGACACATTCTTTGATTGTTTTACCGACTTTAAGCTTAGCTTTTTGAAATTCAACTCTGGCTTTATCAACATTATTAGTTATCTTACTGAGATTAAGAAATTTCTCACATAGAGTAACCTCGTTATTTTTAAAATCATTTTTCTTGAGTTCAAGTTCTATTTCAGCACGAACAACGTCAAGTTCCCTTTGGAAAGCGTCAATCTTTTCTGGAATAACAGCTTCCTTTGTTTTACCAACACTAAGCTTTGTATCGGAGCTTAACTCAGCAAATCCAGACATCGCGCAGAAACAGCACAATATTGTCAAAACTAATCCTTTCATTTATCTCTTCCTTCATAATTTATAACGCAGCTGAGCGCATTCTTGAGCGATATCAGAAACTTCTTTTGCAACTTTCGCAAGCTTTTTATTTTATAAACATCGAGTGATTCAAAGTCTCTTGCCGTCTTCTATGGCATCCACAAAGCACCTCTCCTTCACCGTCTAGAACACAAAACAAGCGCTAAACCAACTTTTAACAAATTTCTAAACTTACCCATTTGAATCTCTTATTTGAGCCATCAGTCTCTTTTATTTAACTCTGCGCTAAGCGCAAAGTGTATTTGCAATCATCCTAGACCGTCTATTTCTTCCTTTAGTTTTTAGTGGCATTGTTGTAGTATTTAATGTGTTTTTCCCATATGATACATATTCCCTCTAAAGCAAGATTTGGTAGAATAATCTCTATTGCGCTTATTTCGTTCGACATAAGCCCAGCCAAACCGCCTGTAGCAATTATATGTTTTACTTTTATTTCTTTTTTGGTTCTTAGTATAAGTTCTTTTACAAACCCTATATAACCAAAATAGAGACCTGCCTGTATGCATTCAACGGTAGTAGTTCCTATTGCCTTTGAAGGTTTTTTAATTTCAACTCGAGGAAGCTGCGCAGTTTTTAAACTTAAAGACTGCGCTGAAATTGCAGGTCCAGGAGCTATTGATCCTCCCATGTACCTTCCTTTTGAATCTATACAGTCAAACGTCGTTGCTGTTCCAAAATCAATAACAATACAATCACCGCCATATGTAGAATAAGCAGCAACAACATTGGCGATTCTATCAGCTCCGACTTCTTCAGGGTTGCCTACGGCAAAAACTAATCCACCACAATTTTTGTGATTTACAAAAAATATTTTCTTATTGAAATATTTTTCTACCAAATCTTCAAAAACAACGTTCAATGACGGCACAACGCTTGCAACAGCAACATTGCTGATTTTCTTTGCATCATAACCTGAATAAAAAAACATATTCAGGAGAATTGTTGCATATTCATCTGAAGTCTGCCCTTTTACTGTTGACATTCTCCAAACTTTTAAAGGATTACTCAATATCTTCTTCCTTTTCATATCAAACAAACCAACACTTATATTTGTATTGCCTATATCCAATGCCAAAAACATCATTAATTTCCTTGGAAAATATTGTAGTTAAATCGCTTTAAATTGCTCCATCGGCGTCCTTGCGAGGAATTGTTCCTTAAAAAACAAGTATAATAAAGTGTATAAGGGTGTTGGAAGATCGAGCGAGGAAGGGGCAAAGAGCCCGTTTTTATCAGGATCTCCAACACCACAGGGGTAAAAGCTTGATGAGGTTGCTGATGCGCAAACTTTAGTTTGCAGCATTGCAGCTTGCTG
>NZ_JAIXMZ010000086.1:0-4467 GCF_020328025.1 Candidatus Endomicrobiellum pyrsonymphae
AACAACTTCGCGCATGCTCGCAAAATCGTCCGCGCCAACAACCGTTTTAATTTTAAATTTTCTATAATTCTTTTTATCGGCAATACCGTTTTGAAACCTAACCATAGACGCTACGGCATTTGTACCTTGTATATTTGAATTATCAAATCCCTCAATCACAGCAGGCGGGCGCTTTAATCCTAAAACATTTTTTAATTCATTTATACTACCTGCTCTTTGTACAGATTGATTTATTTCGTCCTGAGTAATCTCGCTTATCATAACTCTCTCGGACATGCTTTGAAGCGCATATAGTCTGTCTCTTATTTCTTTTGCCTCTTCATAACTTAAACTTTGGCTTAAATTAAACATTTGAGTTTTCCATTCATCTTCAAGTTTTTTAAATTTACCGTTTAAAAACAATTCAACATCTTTAATTTTTTCTTTATATTCTTTTGATGTAATTTTACCAAGACATGGAGCGTAACACATTTCAGTATGACAGTAAAGACATGATTTAACTTTTTTTTCTTCAGGCAAAAAATCTTTTGAAAGTTCCATTTTACACGGACGAATTTTAAAAAGTTTAACAAGCCAGCGAACAAGTTTCTTTATATAAAAAATTTGAGGATAGGGACCAAAATATAGCCCGCCATCTTTAAGTTTTTTTCTTGTAAATGTCAAACGAGGAAAATCTTCACTTATTGAAAATTTTATGTAAGGATAAGATTTATCATCTTTCCACATTGCATTAAAGTATGGTTTAATTTTATGTATAAGTTGTCTTTCAACAAGCAATGCTTCTCTTTCAGACGCGCACAAAATGTACTCAATCTTGCGCATTGCCGTTATAACAGTTGTAGCTTTCGAATTTATATCGGCGTTAAAATAAGATGAAAGTCTATTCTTGAGACTTTTTGCCTTACCTATGTATATTATATTACCAATCCCGTCACGCATTATATAAACGCCGGGAAGTTTTGGAATCTGTTCAAGTCTTTGATTTTTATTATTTGCCATGACAAATCTATGCCGTTTATTTATAGTCGCCTAACTTTACATCTCTTGAGAAAATATGCGTAAAAGTTTTTAATTCTTCTGATTTTAAAATATATGAAACTGCAACAAATGCTATTAATCCCAGAATTATTGCAGTGGGAACTGAAACAAATAAATTTTCTGATATTTTACATACATTCCATGCAGTAATACCAGTAACAACAGCCGCCATTAAAGACTTTAGTGAAGAAAACAATATTTGTTTAATACCAAGTTTACCTATACGTTTTTTCAGATAAACGGCAAGTAATATAAAATTAAAATAAGATGAAACTGCTGTTGCGAGAGCAAGTCCACCGACACTCATTGGATACATTAGCGCAATACACAAAATAACATGCAAAATCATAGCCACTATTGCCACTCTTACAGGAGTTTTAGTATCTTGAAATGAATAAAACGCATTTGCAAAAATTTTTGACAAAGCATAAGCTGGAAGACCTAAAGAATAATAAAACAACGCATTGTTTGTCATAATTGATCCTGAAGAACTAAACTTACCATGCTCAAATAAAAGTTTTACTATAGGAAGTCCTATAACCATAAGCCCACCCGCAGCTGGAAGAAGAGTAAAAACTGTAAGACGCACAGAATAATTAAGAGAGTTTTTTAGAGTTGTCATATCTTTTTGGGCAAAAGCTTTTGACATTACAGGAAGTGAAACGCTGACAAGAGCAAGTCCAAAAATTGCCAAAGGCATCTGCATAAGTCTGTTTGAATAATAAAGAGCCGATACTGGTCCTTGTCCTAATGACGACGCGCATCGACTGTCAACTAAGGCATTTATCTGATCTACAGACAAACCTATAATTGACGGTATCATAAGAAAAAAAATTTTCCTCACCCCGGGATGTTTTAAATCAAGTTTAAATTTTAAATGCCATCCCAAACTTTTAAGTTTAGGGTACTGTATAAAAAAATGAAGCGCACCGCCAATAATAACGCTTACGGCAAGTCCTTTAATTTGATTCCCTGGAACAATTACGGGCGCAATAGCAAGCATATAAAAAATTTCAGAAAAACTTAATGATGAAGGAGCAAACGCGGGAAGAAAAAATGAATGCAAAGTGTTTAAGACTGCCAACAAAAAAGCTGCAAGACACATAAAAAGAATAAAAGGAAACATCAATCTTGCAAGTTCTATTGTAAGCTGCATTTTTTCAGGATCATTTGAGAACCCGCCTGCTACTATTTTTGCCAAAATTGGCGAAAAAAACATTCCTAAAACAGATATTACAACCAATATTAACAAAAGAATTGTAAATGTTATACTTAAAAAATTTTGTACTTCCGATTTTTCTTTTTTATGCAAATACTCGCTCAGTACAGGTATAAATGCCGTTGAAAATGAGCCTTCCCCAAACATACGTCTGAAAAGATTGGGAATTCTGAAAGCTGCGTAAAAAGCATCGGCAAACATGCCTGTACCAAATAAATTAGCAACAAGCATATCTCTAATATACCCCAATATCCTTGAAAGAATAGTCCCGAAAGCTGTTTTACCGGCACGTTTTGCTAACGTTTTATTTTCCATAATAAGTTGATGATTATCTTTCCTTTTATATAAATTCAATATCTGGCTGAGCTCTAAACCATGTGTTTTGGCGTTTAGCATAATGTCTTGTATCTTTTGAAAATTCTAAAATCATATCACTTTTTGAAATCTGCTTGTCTAGGTATTGTACTATATGTTTATGTCCTATACCGCTCAAAGCCGGACATTTTTTATCAAACCCCATATCTAAAACCTTTTGCGTTTCTTCAATCATGCCGTTTTCTATCATTTGTTTACATCTTTCATTAATTTTCCTATATAAAACTTCATTCTCAACAGAAATACTGAAATGTTTAAAATTATATCGAGAATTTTTAGGCTTGATATGTTCTTTTAAAGTTTTACCTGAAATAATATTTACTTCAAGCGCTCTAAGCAGTCTCTGAGGATTTCTTTTATTTTTTTTGGCAGCCTCAGGATCTAAGACTAAAAGTTTGTTATAAAGTTCTTCCTGAGATTTAACGCTTAGTTCTTTTCTTAAAGATTCGTCGGCTTTTGGCATTTCGTCAAGCCCGTAAAGTAAAGCTTTAATGTATAAACCTGCGCCACCAGTTATAATAGGAATTTTGCCTTTGTTTGTAATTTTTGCAATTTTCAAATCAACATTGCGTGCAAATTCTGCAGCGCTGTAAGTTTGATCAGGATTAATAATATCAGTTAAATGCTGCGAAACTCCGTCTATTTCACGAATGTCATCTTGTATGAAAATACCTTCTTTATTAGTGCCAATATCTAAATATCTATATATTTGTCTCGAATCGCAAGAAATTATTTCACCATTTTTTGCTTTACAAAATTCAACAGCTTTTTTTGTTTTTCCGCTTGCAGTTGGTCCTGAAATTATTATTATATTCATTTTCTCTCTATTGTTCATCATACCCCTCAAATGGTTACCATATTTCGTCATTCTGAACGAAGTGAAGAATCCATTCTTCTAGATACTTCGGTCACTTTGCTCTTTCAGCATGACAACTATAAAAACTAAAAACATAACAAACACCAAACAAAATAAATTTATTTTCGCTTAAAAAACTTCTCCAATTCATTCTGAGAAATTTTATACGCGGTCGGTCTGCCATGCGGACACGTAAAAGGTTGTTCGCATTTAAAGATATCATTTATAAGTTTCTTTGCCTCAACAAAAGCAACATTATCACCTGCTTTTATACTTGCGCGACAAGCCGATTTAATAATTTTATCTCGTTTCTGTTCTATCTCCACATTTTTATCGTCTTCAATATCCGCTACTATCGTTTCAACTATAGGAATCATCGATATATTTCCAAGCAATGCTGGATACGCTGTAATTCTAAAAGAATTCTGTCCAAATTCTTCAATGCCTATTCCAAGTTCGTTAAAAAGATTGATATTTGTTTTAAGAACTTCTGAAACACTTGGAGCAAAATCAAAATTTTCAGGAAGAAGCATTTGTTGCAATTTAATAGACTGATTTTTCATCTGCTCAAGATACAACTCGTACCGAACTCTTTCAGCAACAGCATGTTGATCAAAAATATATAAATCGCCTTTATTTTCTGCAATAATATAAGTCCCGAAAACCTGTCCAATAATTTTAATAGTATCATCAAATTTCTCCGATGCAAGTTCTTCTTGTTTTGCAAAAACATTGGCGTACGTATCTATATTATAAGTTTGTTTTGAAGGAATATAATTTTGCTTAGGTTTAGACTCTCTAAGATAGACAGTAGATTGTCGCGATTTTGATGTCGTAAAGTCTGCGTATAAGTTATGCTTTTGCCTCTCTCCCAAAAAAGGCGTATTAGCCACGCTAATTTCCGGATGAGCGTGCGACGTAAGGGCATTTTTTAACGACTTATAAATGATATCGTACAAGCTGTTTTCGTCTGCAAATT
>NZ_JAIXMZ010000087.1:0-4619 GCF_020328025.1 Candidatus Endomicrobiellum pyrsonymphae
AACAAACAAAGAACCAATACCTTCTTTGTCATTAGCTACTGTGTAATGCTGATTGTTTTTTGTTTCATAAACGTCCAATTTGTTTTTTGATACATCTATGCCTACAAATTCAGTGTATAAGACTTTTGGCATTTTGTGCCTCCTTTTAATTTGGTATTAGCTTCTTGCTTTCAATTGTTCACATGCTGCAAACTAAAGTTTGCGCATCAGCAACCTCATCAAGCTTTTACCCTCGTGGTGTTGGAGATCCTGATAAAAACGGGCTCTTTGCCCCTTCCTCGCTCGATCTTCCAACACCCTTATACACTTTATTATACTTGTTTTTTAAGGAACAATTCCTCGCAAGGACGTCGCTGGCGCAACTTAAAGCGATTTGACTATAGAGTTCCTATAGGATCTTTATCTTCCCAAGGATAGAATATTGACGGATCACCGTATGACGGATCATCGTAACCAAAATTATCTTGAGATTTGCCACTAAACGGCATGTTTGTTTTCAACCCAAATTTAAAGGAAATGTCTTGATCTGGTTTTGCGGAATTTATAATTTTCCATGCTATGCCAAGATGCCAACAATGCGAATCTCTATAAAGTCTAATCTCATGATCATTCAAGCGTATACCAGAAAAATTTACTGGCAATATAGTTCTTATGTTATAATCCAACCTCCACTTTGGAGTAAGCCAAACGCCAAAACCAAAAACATTTTTTATCTCATCATTTTTGTAAGTCTTACCAGTATCATCATCATAATTTTGATAAATAATTGTGAAGTTGACAAACGCCTTTTTTAGCTCTCCAACTTTTAAATCCAAAAGAAAAGAACCCAATTTAAACGGTCTCATAAGTTGCGATTCTTTTGCCATCACTGTGATAAAATCCTTAGGGATCCATGTCAATTCCGTGGTAAGAGGCAAGTACTGTGGGTTCGGTTTTGATCTACTACGCAACATACTATATTTGATTTTATTTTCGACTGTGATATTTTCTCTAAGATACATAATATTTCTTAAAGTGACATCGTTAGATTCTATGCCATAATCGTCTGCAGGATAATCAATATTCAATAAACAATTGGGCTTAGTTCTTCTCTGATACGCATAATTGACATTCCAATACATCCAATTAGTAGCTCTAAATCTTAAATTTAACGCGCCATGGTATTGCGTAAAAAACTTTTTTTTATTTTTATGATTCTTATCCCAATCATACCAGTTTTCAGTCACGACTAAAGTTGGGTTTAGCGTAAGTCCTTTGCGTAATATATAACTTTTAGTTAAAACATAACCGAGTTTGACTGTCCTCCTGTAAAAATAATTCTCGCTACTATGTTGCGCATAATGATTACGGAATTCAAAACGCGGATGATGATATATGTCCATAAAAGTTTTTCTTGGCCAAAGATTCCATCGAATACATGGAAGCTCTTCGTATACTGTTCTATGACCACCATACCTCTTGTCATTATTTGAGATATGTTCTGAGAATATCGTTAAATTTGCTCTGCTTCCCTGCATTACTACAGATCCACTACACCCTGAATGCTTGGTCTTAGAATTAAGAGACAAAGGTCTGAGTCCATCACCAGAAGGATAGTCATGCAAACCATTAACATCCTGAAAATCTCCGAATGCCCTTATAGTCCACAAATCATTCAATTTATAGACACACATTGGTATTAATGTCCATTTCTTTTTTTTGGCTACCAAGTCATCATTCCAATATCCATAAACGCCTGCTCTGATTTTATTTGTTGATACCCTAATTTTTCCACCATATCCCTCACCTCGTTTGCCTAAATAATCATACTTGATATCACCGTCAATAGTCTTGCCAAAAGAAAACAAAACAATGTTTTTTAAAGACAGTCCTCCGGACCATGTGTAGCCCGGTTCAACTTTAAGTTCTAAATTTAAGCCAAATCCCTTGTCTGGCTCAAGTGACTTTGTAACAACAGGAAGATAAAATATCGGAATTTTGCCAGCATATAGAACAGCGTTATAAATAGTAACTCTTTTGTTTAGTACAAGTTTGCCGTATTTTGATCTGAAGCAAGTGTGAGGATCATCACAGTCGCATGTCGAAAATTTGACATTTTTCATCTCAAATGTATCCTTGCCTTGCCTTTTCATAGATTTTGCGCGCATAAACACCGCAGAAGAACGCGTAAAAGTTTCTTTTATATCGCCCGTTTCATCATCATAATTATACGAAACGCTATCTGCGTACACTGTACTGCCGTTTTCTTCAACTTTGACATTACCGCATGCGGTCATAATTTTTTTATCGCTAGCCAACTCAACGTAATCGGCATATACTTTTTTATCTTCCCAATTTAAGACAACATTACCTTTTGCATTAATTCTTCCGCAATTTTCAACATACTCTAAACTATCCGCGGCAATATCCATCTCACCAGCAAATACGTTTGATGTTATAAAAAACGCAAGTATAAAAATAATAAAAATTTCTATTGATTTCCTCATTGATACTATTGTTTAGGCAGCATAGCTGCTCCAACAACTCCAAGTTATATTATTTAATCTTACAAGCTTTACATCCGTTTTAAATGCTCCTATCTCAACAGCAACCCTTATGTACGTGCCACCCATATCACACAACACCTAAATATAAATCCTTAGACATTTTCAAACTCCTTGGTTTTTACTATAGCCAAACGACTATATATTGATATGTATCAATAATATACGGTATGCTATTATGGCTTACTGTATAATCGTTAAAACTTCCCCCGCAAGATAAAGAGAACCTATTACTATCGCTGTTTCTCCGGTATTTATCATACTTAACGCGCTTTTTACTGAATCCACAGAGTAAATTTTATTTTTAATAATATACTTTGAAAACTCTGTTTTTAAAACATCGGGACTCGCAGCTCTATCATTATGTATTTTTGGCAATATTATTTTTTTAGCAAAAGGGGATATTTTTTCTACTATAACTTTATATTTTTTTTCTTTCATTACAGCAAAAATAAAAGTCCTTTTCTTCTTTGAAAAGCCTAACTGTTTAAACGTTTTAAGAAACGCATTAAAACCTTGAACATTGTGCGCGCCATCTATAATAATTTCAAAACTTTCATCGCCAAAATTAACTTTTCTAACATCGAAACGTCCCGACCAAACAGTATTTCTTAATCCCATCCTTATATTGGTTTCATCTAAAGCATACTCTTTTTTGCTTAGAAGATCCACAACGCAAACGGCAACAGACGCATTCGCGACCTGATGTTCGCCTAAAAGATTTATTTCTA
The DNA here is from genome assembly GCF_020328025.1 of Candidatus Endomicrobiellum pyrsonymphae. Lineage (NCBI taxonomy): Bacteria > Pseudomonadati > Elusimicrobiota > Endomicrobiia > Endomicrobiales > Endomicrobiaceae > Candidatus Endomicrobiellum > Candidatus Endomicrobiellum pyrsonymphae. The sequence goes on from NZ_JAIXMZ010000087.1 coordinate 3,275, forward strand.
TATTTTTTAATTTTATATTTTCGCTTGTGTAATCAAAATTTTGTCCAAGTATAGACGATTTATTAATCAAAGCTTTAAAATCCTTTCCATACAAATACGAAGTTTTTACTTTATTTTTCACAACAGCAATGGCTGCTTTTGGCAATCCTCCACAAACAACATAAGCACTTTTTTTGATTATTCCCACTTTTTCAAAGGCTATTCTCTCAATTGTATTGCCTAATATTTCTTGATGTTCTTTTGCGACAGAAGTTATAACACAAACTAGTGGATTTTTTATAATATTAGTTGCGTCAAACCGCCCACCAAGACCCGTCTCGATTACGGCAACATCAACTTTCTGCTCTACAAAATATATAAAAGCTATCGCTGTTAAATATTCGAAACAAGAAAGTCCACATTTTACAGCTTTATCTAAATACTTATGCGACAAATTATAAAAAACTCTAGAGGGTATGTTCTCACCGCTAATTTTAATTCTTTCTTTAACATCAATCAAATGAGGAGAAGTATATAACGCAGTTTTATATCCGCCTGCTTTTAAAATTTCAGATATGAAAGCTGCTGTTGATCCCTTCCCGTTAGTACCCGCTATATGTATCACTTTTATTGTATCATGCGGGTTTCCCATGCCTTCAAAAAATTTCTTTATTCTTGAAAGACCTGGAGTCATATTTTTATATTCTTTTAGGCTTTCAAAAAATATCATTTTTAGAGAAAAATTTTAAAAATTTGGCAAGTACATCACTCATATATTTTCTTTCGACAACAATATCAACCATACCATGTTTTTTCAAAAATTCTGCAAGTTGAAATCCTTCAGGAAGCTGCTGCCTGATTGTTTCTTCAATGACTCTAGGACCCGCAAAACCTATTAAAGCTTTAGGTTCTACTATATTTACATCGCCAAGCATTGCATAACTTGCAGCAACGCCGCCCGTTGTGGGATCCGTCAAAACAGAAATATATGCAAGTCCGTTATCAGCAAGCTTTGCAAGAGCTGCGCTAGTCTTGCCCATCTGCATAAGAGACACTATGCCCTCCTGCATTCTCGCTCCTCCAGAAGCAGAAATGATAATTACAGAGCATTTTTTCTTCAAAGCTCTTTCCACAGCCCGCACTATTTTCTCGCCAACTACAGATCCCATACTTCCGCCCATAAACGAAAAATCCATAGCGGCAACAGCTTCCTGAAGGATTTCAACTTGCAGAATTTTTGAAAAAACATTGTATGGTTGATATTGTTGTCGAAAGAAAATATATGAGTGATGTACTTGCCAAATTTTTAAAATTTTTCTCTATGATATTTTTTGATTGAAAGCCTAAAAGAATATAAAAATATGAC
>NZ_JAIXMZ010000088.1:0-4425 GCF_020328025.1 Candidatus Endomicrobiellum pyrsonymphae
GTTGTTGGAGAAGATAATCGTCAGATCATGTAGTTGTTATACTTGAGCGTAGCGAAGTATTCACGTTGTTCGGGTATTGGATGTGGATGGGGCAGGCGTTGTGTTGTCGTTAATTCTCCTTTTGAAAAAAAGAGGTGGCAATGCCTGAGACTCAGACTCGACATTGACGAGGAATGTGAATACTTCGCTACGCTCAAGTATAACAACTACATGATCTGACGATTATCTTCTCCAACAACAACTGATAAAATTATATATCTTTCATGCTAAGTAAGAAGCTATTAAGTCCCCCACTTCTGTTGTGGAAAGCCCCATTTTTCCGGCAGACATACTCTTTATTTTGCCTGACTCCAACGCTTTAATTACTGCGTTATCTATATCTTTTGCTGCTTTTGTTTCTCCAAGCGTTTCAAGCATCATAGCGCCGGCATTTATGGTTGCTATAGGGTTAATGACGTTCATTCCGGTATATTTTGGAGCTGAACCGCCCATAGGCTCAAACATTGATACGCCTTTGGGATTAATGTTTCCTCCAGCCGCTACGCCCATTCCGCCCTGAATCATTGCCGCCAAGTCTGTAATAATATCGCCAAATAAGTTATCTGTAACAACTACGTCGAACCACTCGGGATTCTTGACTAGCCACATACATGCTGCGTCAACGTTTACGTAATCGCCTTTTATTTGAGCATATTCTTTTGCGACATCGTTAAAAGTTCTCTGCCACAAATCTGAAGCAAACGTTAAAACATTAGTTTTGCCACATAATGTCAATTTATTTGTTTTTGCTCTCTTTTTAGTAAGTTCAAAAGCATAGCGAACGCATCTTTCAACGCCAAATCTTGTGTTTATAGACTCTTGCGTTGCTATTTCGTAGGGTGTGTCTTTTCTTAAAAACCCGCCCGCGCCTGTATATAAACCTTCCGTATTTTCACGAATAATAACCATATCTATGTCCGAAGGCTTTTTGTCTTTTAAAGGCGTTTCAACATTAGGATAAAGCCTAACAGGACGCAGATTAATATACTGATCAAGATCAAAACGGAGCTTTAAAAGGATACCTTTCTCAAGAATTCCGGGTTTTACATCAGGATGTCCGATTGCTCCAAGATACATAGAGTCGAATTTCTTAAATTCTTCTACAACACTTTCAGGAAGAACTTCCCCTGTTTTTAAATACCTTGCCCCGCCAATGTCGTAATTTACAAAATCGAGTTTAAAATTGTTCTTTTTTGCCACTGTTTCAATTATTTTTACGCCTTCTCTTATTACTTCAGGACCTGTTCCGTCTCCCGGAAGCAAAGCTATTTTATACGATTTTGACATATTAATTTCTCCTTTTGTGTATTCAATCAAAGTAAATGTTTGTTACTCCTTTTTCATCTATAATTTGTCTAATACGTTTAAATTCTTTTTCTTCACCCTCCTCTTTACATTATAGTCAAATCGCTTTAAGTCGCTCTGTTAAGTTTTAATGCTACCTCGTCATCAATACAGTACAGATTCCTGCAACCCAGGTCCCAGATGTATTTAAGATTTTTCTTCTGACATAATAGAATCAGAAGTTGATAAGATATTATATAGTTCATCTATAGTTATAAATTTAATCTTATTTTTATATATTTTTTTTAATTTAACCGTGATATTTTTTAAAGATTTCCAATAAGCTTCATTTCCATCCATAAAAAAATGATGACTTATAAACAACGGCATATTATTTTTAAAACAGTGTTTTGCCTGCTTCAAATATAACTTCTCAACATTACGCATTATTTGTCGCTCGGGAAGTTGCTCTTTTTTGTCTTTTACAAAAAAGTTATAATCCATCATAATTGTTTTGCACTTATTATATTTGACGAACGATATCGGGAATTCGTAGAAAAAATAACGTACTTTTTCGTCGTCCATAACTGAAATTTTTGTATAGATGCCATCGACGTAAGGTTGAGTTATAGTCGAAACAATACTTCTTATTCCATATTTTTCAAACACATCATAAACATCATAATTATACTCTAAGTATGGAAATCGTATATGTTGTGACTTTTGTTCCAAAAATTGCGTAAACAGAAAATATTGTTTAAATTCTAAGTCCCACATTTGGTTTGACCATTTTGACGAACCTTCAAAATGTCCATTCAAATGACTCTGTATTGAAACTCCTTGCTTTTGCGCTTTTTTCACTAATCCTATTCTCTCATCCGTAAGTTCTTTTGTGGAGCCAAAACCTACATTTGAAATACCTGAAATTTTAGCGTTAAACGGACATATATATCGATATTTTTCTTCTTCATTGAGAAAATAAACCGCGCTTATATACACTGTTGCATTGATATTTTCTTCTGATAATTTTATAATCTCTTCCCATTTATCTGTTCGATAACTACCGTCAAGAGTTACTAGAACATATAACATCTTATCTTTCAAATGATCTTTGTATTTGAGTTCTTCCTTCTTATATGTCAAACAAAAAGCATCTGACGTAACAAAAACCGTAAATATAATTAAAAAAATTAAATACTTTCCCATTACGATAATTCCCTTACGATAATTCCTTTATATAACCTAATAATCCGCCTGCTTTTATGATTTTCTGCATAAATTCTGGGAAAGGTTGTGACTGATAAGTTTCGTCTTTGGTTATGTTTTTTATAATGCCTTGAGTTAAGTTTATTTCTATAGTATCGCCATTTTTTATTGCCTTTACAGCTTCAGGAGATTCCAAAATAGGAAGACCTGTATTAATGGAATTTCTGAAAAATATTCTTGCAAAAGAGTTTGCAATTACAGCTGAAACGCCAGCCGCTTTGATTGCTATAGGAGCATGTTCCCGCGAAGAACCGCAACCGAAATTATTCTCTGCAACTATAATATCGCCCGGTTTAACATTTTTTACAAAATCTTTGTCTATATCTTCCATACAATACTTTGCAAGCACTACAGGATCTGTTGTAGTTAAGTATCTTGCCGGTATTATCTCGTCCGTATTGACATTTGAACCGTATTTGTGAACTTTGCCTTTTAAAACTATGTCTGACATTTTCTACCCCTTTTAATCTAGAATTAACAACAGCAAAAACTTAACAACAACATGGATCCTACTTTTTGTTGAACTTCTTATCCCTTATTATACTTTTATATACCAGTTGTGCAAGATGTCCAACATTACAATAATTTATTTTTAAATAATTTACAAATTTTTGGGAAATCACTTTCCACCTCTATTTCCCCTACCAAATCTTTCATACTTTGTTTAAAAATTCTTATAGCTCATTGCTTGCGGTTAACAATCTTTTTTTAAATATGCTTTTAACCTCTTCAATACTTTTGCATTTTGTGATTAAACCGCTTTGTAAGCAATTTGTAAGCTCTCATTGCAAATCAACAACAAAACCATTGTATTTATTGTACATAATTTTATTACATAATCAAAAAATTTGGCGAGATTGTTATCCAAGACTTTTGATAGCTCTGAATTAAATCTATAATCTTTTGTTCGTATTGCGTAGAATAGCTGACCCAAGCAATTCTATCGTTCTTTCCGTGAAGTATGCACAACCTAGCGTATCCTTTGCTGTATTTCCACTATTGAAAAACGTTGCCATATCATCATTAACCACGCCTAAATATATGCCACAAAGCCTGCCAGTAAATGTAACCTCTAAACACCCTTTTTAGTTTTTTCACTCAGTTCCTCCCTTAATACTTAAGGTCTGTATATCGCATTACTCTCTTTAGCTTTCCTCACCCACCAACTTTCTACTTCTTTTCTATCAAACCTAAACTTTCCGCCAACTTTCCATGCGTTCGGAAAATCTGTTTTTCTTATATATCTTCTAACCGACGATGCTACTTCCTTAATTGTCATAGCTTAGTTGTATCGCTGTTTAGCAAGTTTGGCGATTACAATATCTGCCACTTCTTCAGATATCTTTTTAACTACTTTATTAAGTTGGCTATCTGTAAATTCTATCTCCATAATTCCCAACACCTTTTATCTCAAATCCATTCTTTTGCTCGCCGTTTTCTCGTTTGCTATCTTTCTTAGCGAATGTATGTATTTTGTTAAATGTTCCCTTTCTTCTTCCGCAAACGGCATTAACTCTGTTGCTTTTGCCGACGTTATTTTGCTATAAATGACACTAGAAAAAGCCGTCAAAAGTCAAAAAACACCTGTGAGGAGATTTTTTTCTTTCAACGGCTTTTCTATGCGCAAACGCTGATAGTCTTGGCAAGAAACCAGCGTTGCTTTTTGTTGTTGCTTTTATGTTGTTTGCGGAAGAAGAAAGGGAACATTTAACAAAATACATACATTCGCTATCTTTCTTAGCGAATGTATGTATTTCGTTAAATGTTCCCTTTCTTCTTCCGCAAACGGCATTAACTCTGTTGCTTTTGCCGACGTTATTTTGCTATAAATGACAC
>NZ_JAIXMZ010000016.1:0-12369 GCF_020328025.1 Candidatus Endomicrobiellum pyrsonymphae
GGCAGAGCGGTAATTGCGCAAATTTCAATTCACGCGCCCGCATGGGGCGCGACACCACAAATCACCTATATCTGTACCACATCTACGGATTTCAATTCACGCGCCCGCATGGGGCGCGACGGTGTAAATTTCTAAAATTTTCCACGTCCCTGAGATTTCAATTCACGCGCCCGCATGGGGCGCGACTTCGTTTTGTTCCCGTCGGTGGTTTTTAAGCCACCATTTCAATTCACGCGCCCGCATGGGGCGCGACCACACGAACTCTCAAAATCTTGCATGGGCGAGAATTTCAATTCACGCGCCCGCATGGGGCGCGACCACTGATCATAATCCCGCTCATTTTTTATACGCATTTCAATTCACGCGCCCGCATGGGGCGCGACTATCTACCAGCTTCGTCGCGCACGCATTGCGATATTTCAATTCACGCGCCCGCATGGGGCGCGACGTCTTTATTGTGATTTTTTGTGGCTGAAAAGTTTATTTCAATTCACGCGCCCGCATGGGGCGCGACTATCCAGCATTGCAATCTTCGTCGTCGGGTGGTTTATTTCAATTCACGCGCCCGCATGGGGCGCGACGCGTAACTTACAGCAGCTGCGAATCTTTTTTTAATATTTCAATTCACGCGCCCGCATGGGGCGCGACTAGCATCCCCGTACGCTTCGCCGTGCGTGCGCATTTCAATTCACGCGCCCGCATGGGGCGCGACTTGGCAGAAGGTAACTACGCGCGAGTGTGCGACTATATTTCAATTCACGCGCCCGCATGGGGCGCGACTTGCATTTTCTTTTCCCGAACTTATCCACGTTATCATTTCAATTCACGCGCCCGCATGGGGCGCGACCATAGAGCAGTAATTTTGTCCGCTATCCTCCGCATTTCAATTCACGCGCCCGCATGGGGCGCGACTTAAGATTTTGTAGCAATTTTGTGCTGCGCGAAATTTCAATTCACGCGCCCGCATGGGGCGCGACAGCCGTTAGCTATACAGTCCCCGTCACAATAACTCCATTTCAATTCACGCGCCCGCATGGGGCGCGACTGTTTTCTCCGGTGGTTTTTACACCACCGGAGAACATTTCAATTCACGCGCCCGCATGGGGCGCGACAATATACGCCGCAACCTTAAAAATCGCGATGGAAAATTTCAATTCACGCGCCCGCATGGGGCGCGACCGGGCACGCACTATGTGGAATTTACGAAAAGTATGAGATTTCAATTCACGCGCCCGCATGGGGCGCGACCAAGAGAAAAAAGAAATGAAAGCGAAAGGAAAGGATTTCAATTCACGCGCCCGCATGGGGCGCGACTACAAGCGCAAAAAAATACAAAAAGAACAAAAAATTTCAATTCACGCGCCCGCATGGGGCGCGACAACGAAATCACCACCACGTGTTTTGGGCGCGGGCTGATTTCAATTCACGCGCCCGCATGGGGCGCGACCAGCGACGAGGCGATTGACGAGGAAAAGGGCTTATTTCAATTCACGCGCCCGCATGGGGCGCGACCGGAGTATTACTGTGCGCGGAAGAAGGGATAAACAATTTCAATTCACGCGCCCGCATGGGGCGCGACTACGCGTACTAAGAAAAAGTTGAGAACGCGTACATTTCAATTCACGCGCCCGCATGGGGCGCGACGTCGGTGGTGGTGTTGTTGTTGCACTGCATGTTGGATTTCAATTCACGCGCCCGCATGGGGCGCGACTACGCGCACGAGCACGTGCAACTATGTTGGGACCCATTTCAATTCACGCGCCCGCATGGGGCGCGACCGACCTAGCGTGTGGTGATTGCCCGCGTGATTGTATTTCAATTCACGCGCCCGCATGGGGCGCGACGGTACAAGCGCAAAAAAATACAAAAAGAACAAAAAATTTCAATTCACGCGCCCGCATGGGGCGCGACCGACCTAGCGTGTGGTGATTGCCCGCGTGATTGCATTTCAATTCACGCGCCCGCATGGGGCGCGACCGAGCGAATCAAAAAAAACATCGACGGAGACAAAATTTCAATTCACGCGCCCGCATGGGGCGCGACGGTTTTTTGGGTTAATTTTAGTTTATCTTTTTTGATTTCAATTCACGCGCCCGCATGGGGCGCGACCGTAGGATTAAAGCAGGCGGAGTATTACTGTGCGCGATTTCAATTCACGCGCCCGCATGGGGCGCGACGCAGATATAGAAAAAGCGCTAGAATGGCTTCAGCATTTCAATTCACGCGCCCGCATGGGGCGCGACACCCAGACATAGCCTCCTACGTTCAAAAAAATTTTATTTCAATTCACGCGCCCGCATGGGGCGCGACGATATCGCGAAACAATAACAGCATATCCGGGCTACATTTCAATTCACGCGCCCGCATGGGGCGCGACTGGGTGAACCAAGTCCATATACTTCTATCGAAGGCATTTCAATTCACGCGCCCGCATGGGGCGCGACTTTACGTTTTGCTGTTCAAACTCAGAAATTCTTCATTTCAATTCACGCGCCCGCATGGGGCGCGACGCCTCAATGCTGCAATTAAAGAGCAACGTGAATATATTTCAATTCACGCGCCCGCATGGGGCGCGACGTCAAGGCCGCGTTAATTATCATAGTGGCAACAGTATTTCAATTCACGCGCCCGCATGGGGCGCGACGTATCAGTAACAGCAAATATACGATTAAGCCCCTATTTCAATTCACGCGCCCGCATGGGGCGCGACTATGAATACGCTCGCGTATATACAGTAGCCTGCGATTTCAATTCACGCGCCCGCATGGGGCGCGACGTCAAGGCCGCGTTAATTATCATAGTGGCAACAGTATTTCAATTCACGCGCCCGCATGGGGCGCGACACGTTGACTTATGACGATGAGAAGATAACTGAGCTATTTCAATTCACGCGCCCGCATGGGGCGCGACCTTGAGCACGCGCTACTGATTGTTGAGTTTTAGCAAATTTCAATTCACGCGCCCGCATGGGGCGCGACTTCCCGTCGATGTATAAAGTCGAAGGTCAATCCATATTTCAATTCACGCGCCCGCATGGGGCGCGACTGAACGATACGCCCGCGAGGTTATGTATGCTATTATTTCAATTCACGCGCCCGCATGGGGCGCGACTGAAATTCATTATACTTACGTTGCTCAAGGGTTAAAATTTCAATTCACGCGCCCGCATGGGGCGCGACCAATCTGTAGCTCATGCGCAGGCTCAAAAGCTTAATTTCAATTCACGCGCCCGCATGGGGCGCGACTACAGTTACCTTACTTGATAGGTAACTGTCTAGATATTTCAATTCACGCGCCCGCATGGGGCGCGACCACGCTGCTCCTTCGTCGATGCTTCAGTGTACCATTTCAATTCACGCGCCCGCATGGGGCGCGACCGGGCTGCAAGCTGGATTTACACGTGGTCGACAGATTTCAATTCACGCGCCCGCATGGGGCGCGACAGCAAAAACTAATGGCGCGGATGTGGAAAATAATATTTCAATTCACGCGCCCGCATGGGGCGCGACAGTTGCCCGAGCAGCCGTAAGACGTTAGTGTTTGGATTTCAATTCACGCGCCCGCATGGGGCGCGACCCTCGGACCCGCGAAAAACCATGCGCTGGATAACGATTTCAATTCACGCGCCCGCATGGGGCGCGACAAATAAAATGAAGAAAGGAGTTATTTAATGAAAATTTCAATTCACGCGCCCGCATGGGGCGCGACTTAATCCGTCCCGCTAACCTTGTAATGACTGTCTGATTTCAATTCACGCGCCCGCATGGGGCGCGACCAGGGCGAGGTGGGCAAGTAAAATATCCCGACATATTTCAATTCACGCGCCCGCATGGGGCGCGACTATCGCGATTTATCGCAATTGGCTAGGGATAAAATTTCAATTCACGCGCCCGCATGGGGCGCGACGAAAATCAAAAGAAATATACGCAACTACGCGTAATTTCAATTCACGCGCCCGCATGGGGCGCGACAATAGACTTTTTGACGACAACGCTTATGTACTTAATTTCAATTCACGCGCCCGCATGGGGCGCGACTAGTAAGGTTATTAACTAAACTACCAAAGGAGAATATTTCAATTCACGCGCCCGCATGGGGCGCGACCAGACAGTGTATCAGCCTATGTAAGAGGGCTGATAGATTTCAATTCACGCGCCCGCATGGGGCGCGACCTTGAGCACGCGCTACTGATTGTTGAGTTTTAGCAAATTTCAATTCACGCGCCCGCATGGGGCGCGACCTAAACTTGTCATATTGTTTGTAGCTTGTGAATAATTTCAATTCACGCGCCCGCATGGGGCGCGACACCTATCATGGACGACGACGAAGAGTTTTTTAAATTTCAATTCACGCGCCCGCATGGGGCGCGACGGTTACCTACAAGTATATTGCGTTCCAACCACGTATTTCAATTCACGCGCCCGCATGGGGCGCGACTGCGGAGGGAAATATGGAGTATAGTCCATATGGCATTTCAATTCACGCGCCCGCATGGGGCGCGACTGTGATGCGCACAGTATCTCTGCGTATGTCCGTATTTCAATTCACGCGCCCGCATGGGGCGCGACGACATGAAATTGTACGAAGAGATAATACTGTTACAATTTCAATTCACGCGCCCGCATGGGGCGCGACATTCGGGCATAGTCCCAAGTGGCTTTTCGGAAAAAATTTCAATTCACGCGCCCGCATGGGGCGCGACAACGGTAATTAATAGGATAGATACCGCTGATATAATTTCAATTCACGCGCCCGCATGGGGCGCGACCAATAAGTGGGGTAGACAGAAGACAGGTAATGCATTTCAATTCACGCGCCCGCATGGGGCGCGACCAGGGCGAGGTGGGAAAGTAAAATATCCCGACATATTTCAATTCACGCGCCCGCATGGGGCGCGACTACTCAAACATGATTGCTAACGCGGAAAAAGACAGCATTTCAATTCACGCGCCCGCATGGGGCGCGACCAGAAGGCAAGTCATGCGTAACTGTGTAAATCCTATTTCAATTCACGCGCCCGCATGGGGCGCGACTGGCTAAACGTGGACTATAGTTTAACAAAAGCGTACATTTCAATTCACGCGCCCGCATGGGGCGCGACTACTCCCCGATTTTTTTGGGGGCGGATGGATTCATTTCAATTCACGCGCCCGCATGGGGCGCGACTGGGTTCTTGGAAGTTAAAACATCTACAATTAAAAATTTCAATTCACGCGCCCGCATGGGGCGCGACTACGCACGCGTACCAACAAGCGGCTATCGCCATCATTTCAATTCACGCGCCCGCATGGGGCGCGACTGGCTACTATACGCACTCTCGACTCTGAATTTGAATTTCAATTCACGCGCCCGCATGGGGCGCGACTAGCCTGCCCGGCGGCACATACACCGTCGAGAGGATTTCAATTCACGCGCCCGCATGGGGCGCGACTACAAACTCACAAATTATTACAAGCGGAGGACTAATTTCAATTCACGCGCCCGCATGGGGCGCGACGTCGTCATCACAACAACAACCACCACCACAACAAATTTCAATTCACGCGCCCGCATGGGGCGCGACTGCGTGTATCCAAAATAAACAAGCGTTATGAAAAATTTCAATTCACGCGCCCGCATGGGGCGCGACCGACGAAGGTATAAAAGCGCCACCGCATATTATATTTCAATTCACGCGCCCGCATGGGGCGCGACTCAGCCTCTATCCCCGTTGCTGGGCTAGGTGTTTTTAATTTCAATTCACGCGCCCGCATGGGGCGCGACAGATTAGTGGATACAACGCTCGAGCCTAAAAAAATTTCAATTCACGCGCCCGCATGGGGCGCGACTGAAACTGCACAACATTAGCCCACGAGAAGCAGATATTTCAATTCACGCGCCCGCATGGGGCGCGACCATGTCTTTTTGGGCGCTCTCAATCATATTTGAATTTCAATTCACGCGCCCGCATGGGGCGCGACTTTGCCGCATTTGGGGCTCTGCCAAATTTTTTTGTATTTCAATTCACGCGCCCGCATGGGGCGCGACTCTGGAGAGGTAGAGGCGAATGACCAAAATAAATATTTCAATTCACGCGCCCGCATGGGGCGCGACATAAAAAAATGTGGCTAAAACAAAGAGAAACAGATTTCAATTCACGCGCCCGCATGGGGCGCGACTGGCTTAAGCCAAGGTGGCATTCAGAGGGTTAACATATTTCAATTCACGCGCCCGCATGGGGCGCGACTACCGATCAGCTTATTGCCCGTATAGCTCGCGGCATTTCAATTCACGCGCCCGCATGGGGCGCGACGACATACGCAAAGCCAACTGCTTCAAAGATTTAATTTCAATTCACGCGCCCGCATGGGGCGCGACTTCAAAAGATTGGGCGGTAATTTCGTTGTACGGATTTCAATTCACGCGCCCGCATGGGGCGCGACCAAAATTGCTTCCCTATACTTACTACGGACTTCGATTTCAATTCACGCGCCCGCATGGGGCGCGACGAGTACTTATGGGGGGACTAACTGAAATAAGCGTAATTTCAATTCACGCGCCCGCATGGGGCGCGACCTGATTTTCAACTATAGGGGCGTCGTTTATACATGGATTTCAATTCACGCGCCCGCATGGGGCGCGACAAGAAAACAAACTCAAACTAGACTTGACCAGAGACATTTCAATTCACGCGCCCGCATGGGGCGCGACCTCCTGTTTTTACTTTTTCGGGGAGGAGGGACTCATTTCAATTCACGCGCCCGCATGGGGCGCGACAAGCCGAGTACGCCCTTACAGAAACAAATTGCTTATTTCAATTCACGCGCCCGCATGGGGCGCGACCGTTTGACATTAGTTTAAACCCCGTATATAATCTATTTCAATTCACGCGCCCGCATGGGGCGCGACCTTAACGCTTTTATTAATTCACTCGACGACAAAAATTTCAATTCACGCGCCCGCATGGGGCGCGACTATTATCGTAATTCCCGGAGGCTCTCATTATTGTATTTCAATTCACGCGCCCGCATGGGGCGCGACAAAACGTGGGACCATATAAACGGCGACATGACTAATTTCAATTCACGCGCCCGCATGGGGCGCGACAAAAATTTTGGTTGAAAGGCTAGGTGGAAAATAAATTTCAATTCACGCGCCCGCATGGGGCGCGACGCTCGGGACAAATTAAAACAAGGAGTAATTTGATATTTCAATTCACGCGCCCGCATGGGGCGCGACTGCATTGCCTCTTCGGGCGTATATTGCTGTCTGATTTCAATTCACGCGCCCGCATGGGGCGCGACCGTCTCTTAATGAGCCTACTCCTTATACTACTGTTATTTCAATTCACGCGCCCGCATGGGGCGCGACTACAAAAGGCCGTAATGCGTCAACGCATCGACCATATTTCAATTCACGCGCCCGCATGGGGCGCGACCGAGCGCTGCGCGCGTGATGGTGGTCGCTATGTGATTTCAATTCACGCGCCCGCATGGGGCGCGACCAGCTCAGAGAACGGGATTATCATCTTAACAAAATTTCAATTCACGCGCCCGCATGGGGCGCGACTCCAAACAACTTATGTCTCAGATCGGTCTTGCGAATTTCAATTCACGCGCCCGCATGGGGCGCGACTGACGACTTTCCGTGTTTACATATGTGTTCTGGTATTTCAATTCACGCGCCCGCATGGGGCGCGACTTGTAGGATACGCCGCAAGCAAGATTGGACCACACATTTCAATTCACGCGCCCGCATGGGGCGCGACTGGTAAAACTCTCGGCGAGTCTGGCCAGATACTTATATTTCAATTCACGCGCCCGCATGGGGCGCGACAAGGATAAATTAAAACAAGGAGTAATCTAGCTATATTTCAATTCACGCGCCCGCATGGGGCGCGACGGCGACTATATCCCCGATGATAAAGTTACGCATGAATTTCAATTCACGCGCCCGCATGGGGCGCGACCGAGCGCTGCGCGCGTGATGGTGGTCGTTATGTGATTTCAATTCACGCGCCCGCATGGGGCGCGACAAAATTAAAACAAGGAGTTATTTGATGAAGATTATTTCAATTCACGCGCCCGCATGGGGCGCGACTTCCTTTAAACTCTCTCGGATCTCCCACACATAATATTTCAATTCACGCGCCCGCATGGGGCGCGACCGTGTTACCGATCCGTGCCTATGTTCAAATCTGATTTCAATTCACGCGCCCGCATGGGGCGCGACCACAATCGCAAGTACCGTGAAATGATGTCACGAGCATTTCAATTCACGCGCCCGCATGGGGCGCGACTGGTCGTGCTTATGTATTCCATACTCAGCGTACGATTTCAATTCACGCGCCCGCATGGGGCGCGACTTCTCGTCAGTCCCGCTTTGATTATTATTTCCCGATTTCAATTCACGCGCCCGCATGGGGCGCGACCATTTTTACCTCACATATGATCCATAAGTCCGGATTTCAATTCACGCGCCCGCATGGGGCGCGACTGCGTTGCCTCATCACAGCCTTCTGTAATCGTCCATTTCAATTCACGCGCCCGCATGGGGCGCGACCGAAAGCCCAGGCAGATATGTATCGTGCTAAGGCTATTTCAATTCACGCGCCCGCATGGGGCGCGACCGGTAATTTTTGCATCATCATAAGTGAGCGTAACGATTTCAATTCACGCGCCCGCATGGGGCGCGACTCCTCAGTGGTTTTATGAAAGCTATTACTGCGTTATTTCAATTCACGCGCCCGCATGGGGCGCGACCATACATTATACGACGGACATAAGCCTTACCAGATTTCAATTCACGCGCCCGCATGGGGCGCGACTATTCGAAGCGAGAGAGACGACCAAATCGACGAATTTCAATTCACGCGCCCGCATGGGGCGCGACCAGCAGCAGTATCAGTACGAGCAGGCGTACCGTCAATTTCAATTCACGCGCCCGCATGGGGCGCGACTATACCATTCATTCCAAATAGCGATATATGCCCATTTCAATTCACGCGCCCGCATGGGGCGCGACAATTTTTTGCGGGCGTTGAGAGCCTCACCAATTATTTCAATTCACGCGCCCGCATGGGGCGCGACCTCAGTTTTTCAAGACCTTCGGCGGTTTTATTAATTTCAATTCACGCGCCCGCATGGGGCGCGACAAAATCACCCTCGGGGTTTGCCTGGGCTGTAACAGATTTCAATTCACGCGCCCGCATGGGGCGCGACTTTGCGTATGTCGTCGCGCCCCATGCGGGCGCGTATTTCAATTCACGCGCCCGCATGGGGCGCGACAACATACTCAGCATCCATGTGATTGACTCCGAATAATTTCAATTCACGCGCCCGCATGGGGCGCGACACTCAGTTTTTCAAGACCTTCGGCGGTTTTATTAATTTCAATTCACGCGCCCGCATGGGGCGCGACCAAAATTTTTTACGAGCGTTGAGAGCCTCACCGATAATTTCAATTCACGCGCCCGCATGGGGCGCGACTAGTGAATAAAAACATTAATTTCATGGAGGACCGATTTCAATTCACGCGCCCGCATGGGGCGCGACTAGGCGGGAGCGAAGCGAGCGCTATTTTGGGCATATTTCAATTCACGCGCCCGCATGGGGCGCGACCATTCTCACATCGTAAGCGCTGAGGCGGCGTTAATTTCAATTCACGCGCCCGCATGGGGCGCGACTGCAAAAAGGATTTACAATGAGAGACGGAACAAATTTCAATTCACGCGCCCGCATGGGGCGCGACCATCTCGTCTCAAAGACATTGATTGGTCGCAGGTTATTTCAATTCACGCGCCCGCATGGGGCGCGACTCGAGCGCTGCGCGCGCGACGGAGGCCGCTATGTAATTTCAATTCACGCGCCCGCATGGGGCGCGACCAAAACGCTTGGCGAAGCCGGACAAATTCTAATATTTCAATTCACGCGCCCGCATGGGGCGCGACCGCGATTTATCGCAATTGGCTATGGACAAAGAAATTTCAATTCACGCGCCCGCATGGGGCGCGACCAAAAAGCGGTCCTGCGTCAACAAACCGACTATATTTCAATTCACGCGCCCGCATGGGGCGCGACTGCTCCCGATTCGTGCTTATGTCCAGATTTGGAATATTTCAATTCACGCGCCCGCATGGGGCGCGACTGATAAATCCGGTTATCTTGGCAAAACGCTTGGCATTTCAATTCACGCGCCCGCATGGGGCGCGACCACCAACCGCCGGCGAAGCCAAGGGCGGTAGCCCATTTCAATTCACGCGCCCGCATGGGGCGCGACGAGATGATGTCTCGTGTTAAGAATGTTGATTGGACGCCCATTTCAATTCACGCGCCCGCATGGGGCGCGACTTATCGAGGGTTCTCTTCACAAGGATCATCTGCAATTTCAATTCACGCGCCCGCATGGGGCGCGACGTTACCAAGGACGTTGGGATGAGTATCGTCGTCGGATTTCAATTCACGCGCCCGCATGGGGCGCGACTTGCTCATTTAGGCGAACAAGCGGTACAGAATAGAATTTCAATTCACGCGCCCGCATGGGGCGCGACAGTACTACAAAAACTTCTTATAAATTCAACAAATTTATAACTATTTGTGCGAAGCCTGCATTTTCACATGTATATTTTTACACATTTTCAATTTTTGATTCATTTTTCAACACGCGATCCAAATGAACAATATGCAATCACGTACAATTCGCATTATTAAAATTTGCTTAAAATTTTTTCCTATATTATCAAAGTTCCATGCAAATCAACAGGTTCTTTACAACCATGATGCTCTATTTTTCTTTTCCAATTTGAACCAAGCATATAAAATCTGATACTATCCTTTTTTGAATCAACAACGCTCAATAGTTTATCTTTTAAAAACACCCATTGAGTAGGATCAACTTCACATTCAAAAACCGAAAACTGAACTCTTTGACCATAATCCAAGCATATTTTAGAAACTTTTCTTAAACGTTTTTGACCTCCTATATCAACAGTATTTATATCGTAGCTTATCAAAACAAGCATACTATCGKCCTATTTCCAAATAAATGGCGGATACGCATCAATATCGCCTCTTATATGTCTAGCAAAAAGTAAAGACTGAGCATGGTACAAAAGCCCAATGTGTATAGTCTCTTTTAAGAAAGGATGAAATATTTCTTCCTCTTTCCTTTTTCTGTACGCATCCATTACGATTTTTCTATTTTCATCATCCATCACTACTCCGCCACTTGAAGATTCTGAAAAACCATCATAATTAATTTGGGATAGATTTATTAAAGTAAGAACTAATCTGTCAGCTATTACAGATCTAAATTCTTCCATCATATCCAAGGCTAAACTCGGTCTGCCGGGTCTATCTTTATGCAAAAAACCAACTTGAGGATCTAATCCAACTCCTTCCAATGCAGATGACACATCATGTGCCAATAGTGTATATACAAAAGAGAGAAGACAATTAACTCTATCTTTAGGAGGTCGTCTATTTCTCTCAGACATAAAAAATTTTTCCTTATTATTCAGTATTAATTCATTGAATACACTAAAGTAAGAACTTGCAGCATCGCCTTCCATTCCTCGTAAAATATCTATATTGCTGGCATTAAAAACATTATCAATTGATCTGCGTAAACTATCCGATACTTGTCTCAATTTATCAGAATTAAATATTTTATCTTTGTGATCTCTCAAAGCTCTGTTTATTACARTTCTAGAATTGTTTAACTTTCCAAGCAATACTGACTTAGCTGTTTCCAGACAAAAAACTTTATCTTCCGAATATTTATACTGTTGTTTTCTTAGAAGCACATTGCCTGAAATTGGAGACTGCATCCTTGCAATAAACTTTCCGTATTCCGTAAAGTAACTTACAGAAACATCATTTTCAGCGCATAATCCTAAAAGAAAAGGCGAACACATAATATTTCCAAAACAAACAACAGAATCGATTAGATGAATAGGCGCTCTAAATAATTCCTTGTTTTGCAAACTTATTACAATATTTTCACGTTCTTTTGATATATATGTTCCTTGAGTAGAAACATATAATGTGTTAAATAATTTCTTCATTATTTATCATTTCTTTTAAATATTTTTTTACGGACTTCTTTCTATCAAATATTTCCGGCAAACATAATTCTTTAAACGAACAATTATCGCATTTTTTTGAATATTCAGGTTTTGGCGTTTCTCCGCTATCAACTAAAGCATGAAATTCTTGAGCAAGAGCATAAGTTTCATCTCTCAAAGGTTTATCAAATCCAACATTTAGACGATTGCGAGTTTTACCATAAAATAGCGCGCCACTCTCTATGGTAATATTCATCATTTCTTCTAGGCAAACAGCTTGCGCGCAAAGCTGAACCTTATCAGTATTATCGGATTTTGCCTTCCCA
>NZ_JAIXMZ010000016.1:12379-19061 GCF_020328025.1 Candidatus Endomicrobiellum pyrsonymphae
ATATTAAACCAAGATTATAAGATTTAATATAAATATCCCGTTCGATAATTATGCCTTTTTTACGCTCAATTTTTTCTGTATGAACTTTGTCGTGCATGACAGTTCCTCTTGCCGTAAAGAAATTATCTGCCCATAATTGCTCAACATGAATCAGCACACACTGACGTTTACAATACGATAGATGCTGTAATCCTGACAAAGATAATAAATCGTCTTCTGAATACATTTTATATTTTCTCTTCTAACGTTATTATATTTTCGTCCAAGACCTTTTCTATTTCTTCTTCTTTCCGCTGGGCGCCCGTGCGGCTGTACTCGGCGAGCACCTTTTTTATTCCTTTTTCTATTTCTTCTTTTTGCGGAAGATTATAATCAGAGAAATTCCTTGCAACAGTGGCAGCATCATTTTTCCTAATTTTAAGTTTTACCAAATCAAACAACTTGTCAGCAGGAGCGTTCCCTAATTTGTCACGATGTTTGAATACATATAGTTTTCTTGCAGACATTAAACCTCTTGCGGCAGACCTGTCATTTTCAAACATATTAATTAAAGCCTCCCAAAACAGTTCTAAATCATCTTCAGTAAATCCTGTTTGCTTTGCAAGAGGAGCCGAAACAAAACCATAGGCAACATATAATCCGTAAGGAACAGTGCTTTTCCTGCCCATAGTGCGATTATCGCCAGATTGTTCTTTTGCTTCTTTCTCAGTTGCTACAGCCATTCTTGTAATTGAATGTTCAGATATTACGATTGGATCCACAGACCGAGCAAATGTAAATTGAATAGGACCCCTTACTTGACCACAGTTTGGTACAGATTTCAAAGACATTACAGCTCCAAAGGCGCGAATATCATAAAAATTCTCGCACATCCAACTTTTACCCTTGTCCGTTTCTTCTGAAGTTGGTGTTCTTGGTCTCGCATCTTTCACAATCTTGTTAAGAAATTCACTTAGTTTTTTTGTTGGCTTTAATTCTTTTATATAATTTTTTATTGCTTCCTTATTCGCGTTAGAAGCAACAACAAGAAACTGCTTTTCATTTTCTGTTTTTATACCCATACCTTCAGGATTCTCCCTCTTCTCCCCATCACACTCTTCGCACGGTTCATTTTCTGTATACATACCTTCAGGAAGCACATAGTTCTCCAGTTCGTCTTTTAGATCATCTGGTATTTCTTTACGAATCTCTTCACCAAGCTTAATGTTAAGATTTTCAAAAGCTTCTATGTGAAATTTACCAAGAACTGCCTTTTCTTTTATATAAATTTTAAAATTATCTTTATCTTGCTCATTTTTTGTCAATTCAACAAAGTTTCTTACCTTTCTTTTCAAACAAACGTCCGTCACAATTCCTTGCCCCGTTTCAGCATCAACTCTTGGTAAATTGCCCGCGTCAGGGTCGCCATTTGGATTGCCGTCTTTTACATCAAATACATACACAAAGTCATATCTGTTTTCTAATGCCTTTCTGTTTTTTAATTCAGCCATTTTCTTGTTCTCCTTGAATTTTGTTTTCCGTTTCTGTTTTTTCTTTTTTTGGTTTAAAGAAATCTTGTCTTTGTTGATAATAACCCACTGAAAACATTCCTTGTTCTGTTAATGATAAATATGAAGGATAGCCTTTACTATTATCAATCTTGTCCTGTATTTCGCCTATCAACTTTTCAAAATAAACTGCCCTTCCTGCTTTTTCTTTGCTTAGTTTATTAAGGTGATGTTGATGTAATCTCATTAATGTTGAAAATACCGCAACAGGCGAACTTGATGCCGTACCGTAATACCTCATAATTGTTGAATTTGGTTTCTCTTGCGCCTCCCCTTGCAACTTTTCAAGAGTTGCAAATAAACGCCCTAAAACATAGCCCTGATTTGTATTTTCTTTGTTTAAAGACACTGTTATTTCCTCCTCCTTTTGTGTTTTTCTTGAGAGCCTATTAAGATAGGCTTTTATTAAAGCAACTCTTTCGTGACTTATAACCCATTCAGATTTTGCTTTTTCCGCTTTCCTATTTTTTGCTTTGTATTTGTAATCTTGTGCTTTAATTCGGTTAATAACAGCTTGCAATATTGTTTCGGGATAAGGCAACCCTTTCAAAACCGACATCATAAAATCGCCGGCAAGATGCGGTGCAATGTTTTCCGACTCACCGAGAACGGCAGTTGAAACCAAAAGTTTGAATAATGGTAAAAATTCACTCTCAAAGCTTGGTCTGTCTATTTCTAAATCTTGGAAATGTTTTGCTATATTTTCCGACATACCTCTTACCGTATCTTTTATAAAAAATCTTACTGCTATCCTTGCTTCGTTTGGAGAAAGCCCTAAAACATAAAATTCAGTTTTACTATCATCATTACTTAAAGCGCCACTTTTTACAGATTCCAATAACGCTTTTACGGTCTTTACTCCTTTATTAGGATCGTCTTTCTGCGGTATATTAAAAAAAGAGGCAAAATCATTTTCTAAGTTGTCTTTTTTAGCTGCCCAAAATATCATCGTAAAGGAATCTCCTACCTGTATTTTTTGTTGTGATTTTTTATCAAGCAAAAAATTTAAAGCTGTAGTATAAGCAAACACTGCTTTTATACCTGATGGGGAATTATTGCCTTGCTCTTTTCCATAAGAACAGTATGCAGAGGAATTAAACGACACTATGTTAGCTCCGCTTGACCGCGCGCGCCAAACTCCTTTTATAGAAGGATGTAACCTTTCGATAATATCTTTTTCTCCTGAGATTAAACAAATTGTTTTTTCCGCTTTATCAAATTTTTTCAAATTCTTTATATTTTCCGATGACCTGTATGCTTCAATAATAGAGTTTAAAAGAATTTTTGAATTAGCAATTATATCTGATTCGCCTTCAAGCCTAAAAGTGATTAAAGGGTTTTCATCCTCCAATAAAACCTTTAAATTTTCTGCAAATTTTTTCTGCAATAATTTTTCTTTGTCGGATTTTTCTAAAAACAGTTTTAATGCATTCAGTCCTTTATCTTCCTGCTTCCCGAGTAAATTGATTTCATTTTTAAATTTTTGGTGCATTTTGCTTACTTGCTCATCTCGCTCATCATCATTTTTTGTTTTAATACCCAAAGCATACTTTGGATTGTCCCACAAAAGATTTGAAACAATTCCACTTGTTCTTCTAACTGAATGAGGAACTAAAAATTTCCTCGCCCTTTTTTCTTCTCCTGTTCCTTCATACGTAATTTCTAAATTCACAACTTCGCCGTTTTCGTCTAAAACGACGATATAAGGAATTTCTTTTTTCTCAAACCCAAATTTTGGCAAATCAGGTTTTCTATAATAATATTCTTTTAACGCTTGTAAAATCATTTTAATACCTCCTTGCTACCCCAAGCGGGCACATTGATTATGCCATTTTCCATTTTTGCAAAAAACCATAAGGCTTGCGGAGATTGTAAATCTTTGAAATCCATATCATAAAGCATAATTCCTAAATCTTTTGTTTCATCAATAGGGGCAACTTTACCTTCTTTGGGATTAATCAATTTGAAACCTGCAGAAAATTCTCTACAGCCTAAATAAGGTTGATTAAAACATTGTCCTCTACTCGCCCGTCTTTCAAACATAGAAGCATATTTGGACTCTGTTTCGTCTTCTCCGTTAAGAATTTCCTCTTTTAACTTTTTCTTTGTATGTTCGTATAAAACATTGCGTAAATGATTTTCCCTTTCCTCTTGAGGTATAAAATCAAATTCCGCATATATTCTATATTTGACATCTTTA
Organism: Candidatus Endomicrobiellum pyrsonymphae; assembly: GCF_020328025.1. NCBI lineage: Bacteria > Pseudomonadati > Elusimicrobiota > Endomicrobiia > Endomicrobiales > Endomicrobiaceae > Candidatus Endomicrobiellum > Candidatus Endomicrobiellum pyrsonymphae. The sequence continues at coordinate 16,127 of NZ_JAIXMZ010000016.1, forward strand.
AGACATAAAGTAGCTCTTTGTTGAATACTATCTTGAGTATAAATACATTCTTTACTAACTTTACTAACTGAAGCAATATCTTTAACTTCATTACGCCGAATAGAAAACCATTTGATTGGGTTTAAAACTTCAATTTTTTTAACATTCCAAACAATAGCAGGTTTCCATAAAATAGATTCAAAAATTGCCCTTGCCGCAGATGGAGTTATAACATCATAACTTACTCTTTCAACTTTCATTTCAGGTCTTGTAAAACAGGCATAATCACCCCAAACTTCTAAACAAAAACCTTTCATTTTTTTACCCCTCTTTTTTTATATATTCCATTCATCTAAACCATAATTTTCATCATAAATAGCCAAACCAACATCATCTTTGTAAAAACTTGTTGTATCTTGCGCAAAAATTCCGTCTTGTATTTCTTCAAGTAATCCTTTTGCTCTTATTTCGTCAAACATTCTCGATGGAATATTGACCGTATATCTCTGCAAAGAACGCATTAGATTTTTACTTATACCAGCGTATTTAAGGGTTTTCAGTAAATTCTTGCTTTTATCATCATAGCTAACAATAATTGTTTTATTGCATTTATCATCAATAATATTAAATTTTTTGGCATAGGATGCAAATTGAAAATGACCATGCTCTGCGCCATTTATCAACTGCTCTTTTAGCTCAACATCTCCGACGGAGTTTACTTTACTTATTAAAAGCTCAAAAAACTTTTTAGACGTTTCTGCGCTGCCAATATTAAAATTGTCATCATACATCATTTCTTTTGTAGTATCGCCACTTTTACGCATTAAACCAACAGGCAAAGCTGTAGGCGGATTAAAAACAAAAACTTCGCCTATTTCTAAGTTACCTTCTCTATTACATCTACCTGCCGTTTGAACTATTGACGGTAATCCTGTAAAAGCTCTAAATACAACAGGAAAATCAATGTCAACACCAGCTTCTATTAACTGTGTACTTATTACTATAATCTCTTCGTTGTTTTTTAACTTTTCTTTTATCAAAGCTATTTTTTTACTTCTATGTTCTGCACACATTAAAGCAGATAAATGAATACTTCCTTTCGGCATTAATTTATACAAATTAAAACAATCTTTTCTTGTATTTACTACGCACAAAACTTGTTTATATTGTTTCAGTCGTTTGGCAACATCTTCCCAACTTTCGCTTTTAGAATCTTTTTGCGGGAAATTATAAGTAACTCTTTTAAGTTTATTATATAGATTCATAGAAGGCGGTATTATTTTCTCTACATATTTTATATTTTTAAAATACGGTTGTGTAGCAGTAGAAAAAACAATAGAACATTTATAATTATCCACTAACTGGCGCATAATATCTTCAACCGGATATAATAATTCAGTAGGCAATATCTGAGCTTCATCTAAAATAATTACGCTGTTTATCATATTGTGCAATTTTCTGCATTCACTCTTTCTATTAGCATATAAAGATTCAAAGAACTGCACATTAGTCGTAACAATAACAGGAGCGTCCCAATTTTCACAAGCTAAACGAGATTTTTCAGTTTCTTTGTCGGGATCAATATTGCTATGGTGTTCAATAACGTTATCGTCACCAAAAATATCTCTTAAAATTTCGGACGTTTGCTCTATAATTGAAGTATATGGAATTACGTATATTATTCTTTTTTTACCAAATTCTAACGCATTTCCAAATGCAAAAGCTACTGAAGACAATGTTTTCCCGCCACCCGTTGGAACCGTAAGTTCAAAAAAACCTTCTTTATCTGTTGCCTTTTGTTCACAAGCCCTAAGTATTTCAATACGAATTTTATTTAAATCTGTCTGTGGGTTATCATATTTTTTCATATGTTGAAAAAACTTACTTGAAAGTTCTGAAATAGAATCAAAGTTGCCTCTGTCTTTTTGTCCACAGTTTATATGGTTTTCCGTATCAATAAAATCTGCGTCAACTAGGCAAGAGTAAAGCATTCTTAGCCATAAATGTAAATCATGCTCGAGCTTTTTTAAAGCTGGAGGCTTTAAAGGATTTTTCAAATCAATAAGACTGCTTTTCACATATTTTTTCACTTGTTCATCAAAATATTTTTTATCGCCTTTTTCACTAAGTCTATAATTAATTGAACTCGGTCCACCATACCAATCACTTAATCCAGCATGATGTCCAGCTATACAATATGCCAAAATTTTACCTACATCATTGTATTTCTCTTTTGCAAAAATAGCTCCTGCTCCAGAATGATTAGTTTTTTTAACATGAACTCCATCTTCATCAGAATCTTCATTAGACGATTTTTTCAAATATTTTTGAAAGTCATCAGACGCTTTACCTAAATCGTGCAAAAGTCCAATGTTATACGCCCAATCAGACGAATCAAATTCTTCTGCAAATTTAGAAGATTGTGTCGCAACGTTTGCAAGATGATCTGCTAATAACTGCCATTCACCATTACTATTTGCAGAGTGCGCATAAATTTCTTTTTTCATAATATATGATGCTCCTGTAGTTTCTGAGGCTGTATTAAATGTATTCTTCACAAGCGACAAAATAGTATGGTATCAAAATATCCAAGATAAAAAATAAATTTAGGACAATTCTAACACTAGTCGCGTCCGTTATGGACGCGACATCAGCTCTACAAAGTGACAAAAACAACACATTAACTATTTCAATTCACGTACCTTACATTTTTTATAAAGTACGACTCTTCATTTATACCTTCATTACTCTTCTCTTATTTTTATGTTTAAAGTATCTTAATTCACCAATCAGTCTTTCAACCTTTGTGCAAGAGCATAAGTTTCATCTCTCAAAGGTTTATCAAATCCAACATTTAGACGATTGCGAGTTTTACCATAAAATAGCGCGCCACTCTCTATGGTAATATTCATCATTTCTTCTAGGCAAACAGCTTGCGCGCAAAGCTGAACCTTAT
>NZ_JAIXMZ010000111.1:0-4361 GCF_020328025.1 Candidatus Endomicrobiellum pyrsonymphae
AAAGGATTTATCTGATCCATGAATTGAGAAAGTTGTGAAGTTCCAAAAAACTTTCTTATTTGAACCACGAATTGAGTAATACTTGTGATAGATCTTGGGGTAACATTAGCTTTATCTTGATTGTTCATACGCTCTTTCACGAGTCTTGCCATTTGAACAAGACCAATTCTAATTTGATTTTCCAACAACTCACCAACAGATCTTACACGTCTGTTTCCCAAATGATCAATATCATCCAAACCAATCTTGATGGTCTGCTTGCCTTCAGTAAACTCAGTTTCACCGCTGTAAAGCATTAAGAAATATTTAAGCGTAGCTACTATATCTTCTCTTGTTAAGGTTCTCTTGACATCCAAAGGAGTTGGCAAATTAAAGTTCTTTTCGTAATACTTAAAAATAGGAGCAAGCTTCTTTAATATTTTATACCTTCCAACAGTTGTCAAATCGTATCTTCTCACAGATTTAAAAAGAAGTTCTTCCAAGAAACCCTGCGCTTTTTCCTGCATAATAAACTCTTGGGTTTTTAAAACCTTATATATGTGACTAACTGCTTCTCTCTGACTCTTTATTGTGTCTTTCCTTAACGTTAAAAGAATAGAAACATCTTTTAATACCGATACCGTTGTAAAACCCTTTGTCTGAAGTTTTTTTATCAAATCTTTTTTCAATTCCTTCCCGGAATCTGCAATTATTTCGCCGGTAGTTCTATCGTAAATATCTTCTGCAAGATACTCAACTGCAAGAGAAGTCAACAAAGCATCCAAGGACACTTCCTTGATCTCTTTAAAAAGATTCAAAATTTCTTCATCAGTTTCAAAACCTAATGCACGCAAAAAAGTGGTTGCAAATATTTTTCGTTTGCGATCAATTCTCACATACAATATACCATTTTGATCAAATTCAAATTCAACCCATGCGCCCCTGTAAGGAATTATTCTTCCAAAGAACAAAGGCTTGCCCACAATGGTAACTCTTTTTTCCTCATCTTCTTCAAAAATGACCCCGGGAGAACGATGAATTTGACTGACAACAACACGCTCAGCTCCATTAATAATGAACGTGGCTGTATCCGTCATCAAAGGAATATCGCCAAAATACACTTCCTGTTCCGAAAGCTCTTTCTCCTTGCCATCTTCCTTCTTATGCATAAGCCTTAATTTGACTTTTAAAGGCGAAGCATACGTAGCGTCTCTGGCAATGGATTCCTCGACAGAGTATCTTGGCTCGCCAAAAGAATAAGAAACGTATTCTAAAACCAAACTCTCATCGGAACTTGTCAGAGGAAATATATCTCTAAAAGCGCCTTCAAGTCCTCGATACTTTCTTTTTTCAGGAGGAACGTCTTGCTGCAGAAACTCAGCAAAAGAATCCTTTTGCATTTTTAAAAGAAGTGGCGGATCTATCGGAGCCCCTATTTTCCCAAAGTTAACTTTATTCATTATTTTCAACCTGTTCTTTGATTTTATATACAAACAGCAAACAAGCGCCCATTATACATAATAAATATTATTTGTCAAACTATTTCATACTTTTGTCAGACAAAACGGAAGCGCCAATATTTTTCAAAAAAAAACACAACAACTAGCTTGTTGTCGTTATTGAGCGAAGCGAAATATCCAAAAAATGGATACTTCAAACCTTCGGCTTTCGGACAACTATCTAATCTGATTGCTGTTAACATCAAGCGAAATATCCAGTCAATTTTACTTAAGTTCAACAGTTGCGCCTGCTTCTGTAAGCTTTTTCTTTATTTCTTCGGCTTCAGCTTTTGCAATATTTTCCTTTACCAATTTAGGTGCGCCGTCAACAAGATCTTTTGCTTCTTTAAGTCCGAGACCTGTAACTTCTCTTACAACTTTAATAACGTTGATTTTGCTCGCGCCAGCGCCTGTTAAAACGACGTTAAATTCTGTCTTTTCTTCAGCTGCCGCTACTGCTGGAGCTGCCGCTGACACGACTGCTGCTGGAGCTGCCGCTGACACACCAAACTTTTCTTCTAATGATTTTACAAGCCCTGCAAGTTCGATAACCGACAACGATGAAATTGCTTCAATTAACTGATCCTTCGATAACTCTGCCATTTTACTATCCTCCAATTATTGACTTCTTTTTTTGCTTTTTTAGCACTTTACACCTATCAAACTCCACTTCCATTGCCTAGTGTAAAGTATTTTGCAGTTAGGCGACGCTTGCTTCAGCGAGGGTTGCTCTGTTATGCAAATGAACCGAAGCAGAAGAAAGCATAACTGCAAAAGACAAGCGTTACACTGCTTGCTTTTTTGAAATTGCGCTTAATACTGTTACCAAACCTCTGATATTTGCCACCAATACATTTACAAAACTTGTTATAGGGGCGTTCATGCTGCTCAATATTTTCGCAAGCAAAACTTCTCTTAAAGGAAGAGCTGACAATTGCTCAACAACTGCAGCATCCACAAACTTCCCATCCAAAAAGCCTGCTCTGACTTTCAATTTAGTATGTGTTTTTGCAAAATCAAAAACAGCTTTTGCAGAAGATACTATGTCTCCGTTCTCAATAACAAGAGCTGTGGAACCTGAAAAATTAGCGCCTGCCTCAATACCTGCTTCCTTAAGGGCTATTTCGCTTAAAGTATTTTTAACAACAGTATATTCGCTACCCAGCGAACGAAGTTTAGACCGAAGTTCTGAAATTTCTTCAACTGTAAGACCATGATATTCTGTTAATATCAAGCCTTTCATAGCTTTAAATTTTTCAGCTAAACTCTTTACGACTTCTCGATTCCTTACATTTGGCATTTTTTACTCCTATTTCAATCTCAACAACCGGCTTATCAAAAAGATATAATTGTGAACTTTCGCTGAAGAGTATTGCCCAGATATTTCAATCTCAATAGCCGGCCTATCAAAAAGATACTCCTAATTGAACACCCGATTCTCTGTACAAACAATACTTAAAATTATTTTCTTTACAACCACCTTCGCTAATTAATAATACCTACTATGCGTAGAACATCTTTTTAATATAAATAAAAAAACTTCTCGCGAGAGAAGTTTTAGAATTCAAAATAACAAGGGCTTCGTCTCGGTAAGAAAGGACTATCGTCCTCTTTTAATATCTTGCGACATCTTACTGTCTCTGACTACAACAGCAATCCAAAAATATAATCCGGCGGCGACCTACTCTCCCGGGACCCTGCGGTCCAAGTACCATCGGCCCTGATGGGCTTAACTTCCGAGTTCGGAACGGGATCGGGTGTGACACCATCGGAATAACCACCGGAAATATTTTCAATTCTAAAGAACAATACTGAAAACCTAAACAGTGTAGGCAAATCTGCGTTTTTACAACATTCACATAAAGATTAGAAAATGCGACCAAGCCAAACGGGCGATTAGTATTGGTTAGCTACATGCATTACTGCACTTCCACTCCCAACCTATCAAACTCGTAGTCTACAAGTGCCCTTCAGGGAAACCTTATCTTGAGGTGAGTTTCACACTTATATGCTTTCAGTGTTTATCTCGTCCATACTTGGCTACTCGGCAATGCTCCTGGCGGAACAACCGAAACACCAGAGGTATGTTCATTCCGGTCCTCTCGTACTAAGAACGAGTCCTCTCAAGTTTCCTGCGCCCACGGTAGATAGAGACCGTACTGTCTCGCGACGTACTGAACCCAGCTCACGTACCCCTTTAATTGGCGAACAGCCAAACCCTTGGGACCTACTCCAGCCCCAGGATGGGATGAGCCGACATCGAGGTGCCAAACTTTCTCGTCGATATGGACTCTTGGAGAAAATAAGCCTGTTATCCCCGGGGTAGCTTTTATCCGTTGAGCGACGGCAATTCCACACTGAACCGCCGGATCACTAGTTCCTGCTTTCGCATCTGCTCGACGTGTATGTCTCGCAGTTAAGCACCCTTCTGCACTTGCGCTCTATAGACCATTTCTATTGGTCCTGAGGGTACCTTTGAACGCCTCCGTTACTATTTAGGAGGCAACCGCCCCAGTTAAACTGCCCACCTAACCATGTCCTCCCTGTCGATTCAAACATAGGAGTTAGAACCACAGAACTAAAAGGGTGGTATTTCACATTGTCCCTCCACACAGCCCAAAAGCCATGCTTCAAAGGGTCCCACCTATTCTACGCATTTACTTCCATAATTCAAGGCTAAGATACAGTAAAGCTCCACGGGGTCTTTTCGTCTAACCGCAGGCAACCCGCGTCTTCACGGGTACCACAATTTCGCCGAGTCTTTCGTTGAGACAGTGCCCTCTTTGTTACGCCATTCGTGCAGGTCGGAACTTACCCGACCTGCACGAATGGCGTAACAAAGAGGGCACTGTCTCAACGAAAGACTCGGCGAAATTGTGGTAC